>NZ_JBSHJY010000038.1:0-29754 GCF_053619715.1 Agromyces sp. NPDC055520
ACGCCGGCGGGCTGAGCGCGCCGGGCGACAGAACCGCGGGGGGCTGCGTCGAACACAGGCGAGCGGATGCCGCGGCTCACGCCAAGCGGCATCCGCTCGTTCGACGACTCAGCCACCCGCCCACTTTGTTAGGACATTCTGTGTAGACTGTGGTCAACCGCCAGCGCACGACAGGTACGGCACCGGC
The DNA here is from genome assembly GCF_053619715.1 of Agromyces sp. NPDC055520. Lineage (NCBI taxonomy): Bacteria > Bacillati > Actinomycetota > Actinomycetes > Micrococcales > Microbacteriaceae > Agromyces > Agromyces sp. NPDC055520. The sequence continues at coordinate 188 of NZ_JBSHJY010000038.1, forward strand.
AGAAAGTTGTACGACGCAGTATGACCACGACGAGCAGCATCTCCACGACGGCATCGCCGTTCGACCTCATCACCATCGGGCGCGTCGGCATCGACCTCTACCCGACGCGCGACGGCGTGCACCTCGAAGACGTCGAGACGTTCACCAAGTCGGTCGGCGGCAGCGCCACGAACGTCGCGATCGCCGCCGCTCGGCACGGGCGTCGCAGCGCCGTCGTCACCCGTACGGGCGACGACGCGTTCGGCCGGTACATCAAGCGCGAGCTCGGCGTCTTCGGGGTCGACGCGCGATTCGTCGGCACCGAGCCCGACCTCTTGACTCCGCTGACCTTCTGCGAGATCTTCCCGCCCGACGACTTTCCGATCACCTTCTACCGCAAGCCCAAGGCGCCCGACCTCGAGATCACGGTCGAGAGCCTGCCGCTCGACGAGATCCGCGAGGCCGCGATCTACTGGTCGACCGTCACCGGGCTGAGCGAGGAGCCGAGCCGCAGCGCCCACCACGCCGCATGGGCCGCACGCGGACGACGCGCGCACACCGTGCTCGATCTCGACTACCGACCGATGTTCTGGGGCTCGGTCGAAGACGCCCGCCGCGAGGCATCCGCTGCACTCGATTCGGTCACCGTGGCCGTCGGCAATCTCGAGGAGTGCGAGGTCGCGGTCGGCGAACGCGACCCGTACCGCGCGGCGGATGCGCTGCTCGACCGAGGCGTCGAACTCGCGATCGTCAAGCGCGGCCCGATCGGCGTGCTCGCCAAGACCCGCGACGAACTCGTCGAGCTGCCTGCGCTGGCCGTGCACGTGGTCAACGGGCTCGGGGCCGGCGACGGCTTCGGCGGCGCCCTCTGCCACGGGCTGCTCGAGGGCTGGCCGCTCGAGCGCGTCATCGCCTTCGCGAACGCCGCTGGTGCCCTCGTCGCGACCCGCAGGGAGTGCTCCACCGCGATGCCGACGAACGCCGAGGTGGCGCGGTTGGCCCGAGAACACGGCGTCGGCGGGTTCGCCGGCATCGACGAGGGTGCCGACGCCGGCACCGACGACCGCGCCGGCACCGACGCCGGCGCACGCGCGACCACTGCCGCCCGCCTCCAAGGAGACCCCGATGCATTCTGAGCCGACCGGGCGATTCCTCGACGACGCCGCGTTCGCACGACTCCGCGAACGGCGCGCACTCGACCCCACGTCCATCGCCGCGGTGCACGCCGCCCGCACCCGCAGGCCGGTGCTCGGCGACGACGGCCGCCTCTTCATCATCGCCGCCGACCATCCGGCGCGCGGCGCACTCGCCGTCGGCGACGAGCCGATGGCGATGGCCGACCGCTACGACCTGCTCGACCGTCTGGCGCTCGCGCTCAGCCGACCTGGCGTCGACGGCGTGCTCGCGACGCCCGACATCATCGACGACCTCGCGCTGCTCGGCGCACTCGAGGGCAAGGTCGTGGTGGGCTCGATGAACCGCGGCGGGCTGCGCGGCGCGAGCTTCGAGATGGACGACCGCTTCACGGGCTACGACATCGGCGGCATCGTGCGCGACCGCCTCGACTTCGCCAAGGTGCTGCTGCGCATCAACCTGCGCGATGCCGGCTCGGCTGCGACGATCGAGGCCTGCGCGGCCGCGGTCACGGCTGCGGCAGCGGCGGGTGTGCCGATCATGCTCGAGCCGTTCATGAGCGTGCGCGGCGAGGCGGGCGTCGTCAACGATCTCACCGCCGACGCCGTCATCACCTCGATCGCGATCGCCTCGGGCCTCGGCACGAGCTCCGCCTGCACCTGGATGAAACTGCCCGTCGTCGACGACATGGAACGCGTGATGGCGGCGACGACCCTGCCGACCCTGCTGCTCGGCGGCGAGCGCGGCGGCGACCCCGAGGCCGCCTTCACCGGCTGGCAGCGGGCGCTCGCACTGCCGGGCGTGCGGGGGCTCGTGGTCGGGCGCACGCTCGTCTACCCTCCCGACGGCGACGTCGCGCGGGCCGTCGACACCGCCGCGGCACTCGTGCACGCGGGCTGACCGACGAGACCGACGAGACCGACGAGACCGACCAAGCACACGAGACCCGCGAGATCGAAGGAGCACCCGTGACGAAGCCGTGGTTCCACCCCCGCGAGAGCCTCGCCCGCGACGGTTGGCAGCTCGTCGTCGACGCGTCGCTCGACGGCTGGCAGCACACCGGGCTGCGGGTCGGCGATCTCGGCGGGCCGGGCGGGCACGGGCTCGAATTGCCGGCCGGTGAGATCGAGCGGCTCATCGTGCCATTGACGAGTGGATGCCTCGTGCGCGCGTACACCGAAGACGGCACGCTGCACGAGGTCGAACTCGAAGGCCGAGCCTCGGTCTTCGACGGTGCCACCGACTGCCTCTACCTGCCCCCGGGCTCCCGCGCCGCCCTCAGCGGCACGGGCAGGGTCGCGGTGGCCGAGGCGCCGGCGACCACGCGGCATCCGCTTCGGCACATCGGGCGCGACGAGGTGCCCGTCGAGCTTCGCGGCCGTGGGCGCGCGAGTCGCCAGGTGCACGACCTCTGCACGCCCGCGGTGCTCGACGCCGAACGGCTCATCGTGTGCGAGGTCATCACGCCCGCGGGAAACTGGTCGAGCTACCCGCCGCACAAGCACGATGAAGAACTGCCCGGCCGCGAGTCGGCGCTCGAAGAGATCTACTACTTCGAGCTCGCCGGCGCCGACGCCGACGCCGACGCCGATGCTGCGCCGTACGGCCTGTTCAGCGCCTCGTCGTCGGCCGCGACCGAGATCGAGCTCGACGAGCGGGTGCACAGCGGCGATGTCGCGCTCGTGCCCGGCGGATTCCACGGCCCGGCCGTCGCCCCGCCGACCCACGACCTCTACTACCTCAACGTCATGGCGGGACCGGGCGAGCGCGTCTGGCGCATCACCGACGAACCCGCCCACGAGTGGGTGCGCGAGTCGTGGAACGACGAACCCGGCGACCCGCGACTGCCGTACCCCGCCTCGAACGAAGGAACCCCGAAGTGACCACGAAGCGCATGACCGTCGGGCAGGCGCTCGTCGAGTTCCTCGCCCACCAGTGGACCGTCGACGGCGACGTGCGCGAGCGCACGATCCCCGGCGTGTTCGGCATCTTCGGGCACGGCAACGTCGCCGGCCTCGGGCAGGCGCTCATGGAGTCGAACACCGCCGACCCCGACCTCATGCCCTACTACCAGGCGCGCAACGAGCAGGCCATGGTGCACCAGTCGGTGGGCTTCGCCCGCATGCGACGCCGGCGCGCGACCTTCGCGAGCGCCGCGTCGGTGGGTCCCGGCGCCGCGAACATGCTGACCGGCGCCGCCCTCGCGACGAGCAACCGGCTGCCCGCGCTGCTGCTGCCGAGCGACACCTTCGCGACCCGGGTCGCCGACCCCGTGCTGCAGCAGCTCGAACTGCCGCACGACCCGAGCGTGCAGGTGACCGACGCGTTCCGCCCGCTGTCGCGCTTCTTCGACCGCGTCGAGCGACCCGAGCAGCTCTTCTCGATCGCGCTCGGGGCGATGCGCGTGCTCACCGACCCCGTCGAGACGGGCGCCGTCACGATCGCCCTGCCCGAGGACGTGCAGGCCGAGGCGCTCGATGTGCCGCTCGCCTTCCTCGCCGACCGCGAATGGCACGTGCGCCGGCCGGTGCCCGAGGCCGGGCCGCTCGCCCGGGCGGTCGCCGCGATCCGCGCGGCGCGCTCGCCCATGATCGTCGCGGGCGGCGGCGTCATCTACTCGGGCGCCGAAGAGGTGCTGCGTCGACTCGTCGAGGCCACCGGCATCCCGGTCGGCACCACCCAGGCGGGCGGCGGCAGTCTGCCGTGGGATCACCCCGCCTCGCTCGGCGGCGTCGGCGCGACCGGCACCACCGCCGCGAACCGGTTCGCCGCCGAGGCCGATGTCGTCATCGGCATCGGCACGCGCTACAGCGACTTCACGACGGCGAGCCGCAGCGCCTTCCAGCACCCCGATGTCGCGTTCGTGAACATCAACGTCGCGCCGTTCGACGCCTACAAGCACGGAACCCGGCTGCCCGTGGTCGCCGATGCCCGCACCGCACTCGAGGCCCTCGAGGTCGAGCTCGCGGGGTACCGCGTGCCGTCGGCCATGTCCGAGCTCGTGGCCGCCGAGAAGCAGTCGTGGAACGCCCTCGTCGACGCCTCGTTCGAGCCGTCGGGGCGCGACCGGCCCGCGCAGGCCGAGATCATCGGCGCCGTGCAGGCCGCGAGCGAGCCGCGTGACGTCGTCGTGCAGGCGGCCGGGTCGCTGCCCGGCGACCTGCACCGGCTCTGGCGAGTGAGAGACCCCCTCGGCTACCACGTCGAGTACGCGTTCTCGTGCATGGGCTACGAGATCGCGGGCGGTCTCGGCGTGCGCCGCGCCGCCCCCGACCGCGACGTCATCGTCATGGTCGGCGACGGCTCGTACCTGATGCTGCACACCGAGCTCGTGACGGCGGTCGCCGAGGGTCACAAGCTCATCGTCGTGCTCGTGCAGAACCACGGGTTCGCCTCGATCGGCAACCTCTCGGAGTCGGTCGGCTCGCAGCGCTTCGGCACCCGGTACCGACAGTACGACGAGTCGGCGCGCAACTTCCAGAACGGGCCGACCCTGCCGGTCGACCTCGCCGCGAATGCGCGCAGCTACGGCATCGACGTCATCGAGATCGCCCCGGGGCCCGATGCGATCGCCGCTCTCGGTCGCGCCATGGCGACCGCGAAGGCCTCGCCCGTGTCGACGCTCATCCACATCGAGAGCGACCCGCTGCTCGGCGGCCCCGACGGCGGCGGCTGGTGGGATGTGCCGGTGGCCGAGACATCCACGACACCGAGTGTGCAGACGGCGCGCGCGGAATACGACACCGCGAGGCGGGCGCAGCGACCGCTGCTCGGATGATCGACGGCCGCTCCCACGAAGCTCACCGATCGACGAGCGTGACCTCGAACGAGTAGCGGTCGGGTCGGTAGCAGTGCTGCCCGAACTCGACGGCGACACCCGAGTTGTCGAACGCGGTGCGCACCATCGTGAGCACCGGCGCCCCTCGCGAGAGGTCGAGCAGCTCGGCCTCGCGCGAGGTGGCCGCCCGAGCCCCGATCCGCTGCTTCGCGACGCGCATGGTCACGCCCCGCGCCCGCAGCAGTTGGTAGAGCCCGTGCTTCTCGAGCGCGTCGCGGTCGAGGTCGGCGAACTGCTCGGGCAGCACGTTGTCGAGAATCGCGAGCGGCACGCCGTCGGCACTGCGCAGTCGCTGCACGTGCAGCACCCGGCTGCCGGGGTCGACGCCGAGCGCGTCCACCGCGGCGTCGTCGGCAGCCACGACCGCGACCGAGAGCACGCGCGTCTCGGGCTTCTGCCCCGCACGCTCGAGGTCTTCGAACAGGCTCGTGAGCTCGACGTTGCGCGTCACCTTGCCGTGCACGACCTGCGTGCCGATGCCGCGGCGCCGCACGAGCAGGCCCTTGTCGACGAGGTCCTGGATGGCGCGGCGGATCGTCGGCCGGGAGAGGCCGAGCCGTGCAGCGAGGGCGACCTCGTTCTCGAGGCGCGCCCCCGCTGGCAGGGTCTGGTCGAGGATCGCCTGCTCGAGTCGGCTCGCGATCTGGTAGTACAGGGGCACGGGGCCCGAGCGATCGAGGTCGAGGAACAGCTCGACGGGGAGTCGTTGCTCCAACTGCGCCATGATTCTCCAGTTGTCCGGTTGTTCTGACAGTAGAGGGTCGAGCGACCCTTGGTGTCACCCGCGACCGGGGGGGCGGTGATACTCGGACCCGCTCGCCTCAGGGGGCTGCGGCCTCCGTCGACCCGTCGATCGGTGTGCCGATCGCGTCGGCGAGAGTGCGAAGCATCCGCTGGCCGACGACGATGTCTGCGGCCCCCTCTGCGACCGATGGGCCCGGCTCCGGATTTCCGGCGGCGAGTGCCGCGAACGCTCGGAGCTCGTGCTCGAACGCCTCCTCCTGCATCCACCGGGTCTCTGAGCGCCGCGACCCGAGGGGGTCGGCGTTCTCGACGACGGTGAGCACGGTGGGGGCGTTGAGCACGTAGGGCACCGCGAAAGTGAGGGCGATCGTGCCCGTTTCGTGGTGGAAGGTGACCGTCTCGCGGTACTCGGGGTAGCGCGGGATGAAGTGCCAGTCGATCGACCAGGGCACGTCGGTGTGCTCGGCGAGGAAGCCGCCGAGGCTGAGCGAGCCCGGGAACGCCGGGCCGGTGCGGCGGGCGCGATCGACGACGCCGATGCCGCCCACGAGGTGCCGCAGCAGCCCGATGTCGTGCACGATCGAGCCGAGCACGACGTTCGTGTAGAGCTTCGGCAGCGGGTCGGCCGCATCGCCGATCGCCGTGGCGACCGTCGCGTCGGTCGCGGCCACGAGGCTCGCGAGCAGTTCGGGCGGCACATCGGATGGCGCGGGCGCAAGATTCGCGAAGGCGAGCTGCGCCCCGTCGGCCGGGTGCAGCACCTCGACGCTGACGGCACGGATCTCGACCTCGGCGAGCAGGGCCTTCGCGGCGGCCGACGCCGGGTCGTGCTCTTTCATGTAGCCGACCCGCACCCACTCGGCGAGGTCGATGCCGCGCTCGTCGGCCACGGCGCGCAGCGCCTCGACCTCGGCGAGCGAGAAGGCGAGCGGCTTCTCGGCGAGCACGCGGATGCCGGCGGCGACGAGCCGCGCGACGTCGGGTGCGTGGGAGCCGGCGGTCGCGAGGATCGCGCCGTCGAGGCGCAGGGTGCCGCTGTCGACGGCTTCGATGAGCGCGCCGACCGAGTCGAAGGCCGCGACCCCGGTGCCGGATGCCGCGGCGATCTCGTCGGCCCGCGACGCGGAGAGGTCGACGACGGCGGCGAGGTCGATGAGGTCGTCGTTGCGACGGATGAGGGGCAGGTGCACGCTCTGGCTGATCGCGCCGAGGCCGATCACGGCGACGCGCACGCGGTCGCGCGGCCGTTCGTTCTGCGCCGAAGCCGCGCCGCCGTCTGGCTGCTCGTCGAAGCCGGTCATGCGAACCACCGCCGCAGGCGCTCGCGGTTCGCGACCTGGTCGGCGCGCGCCCTCGCCACGTCGTCGGCACCCTGCAGGATCACGTCCTGCTCGACCACGAGCCAGCCGTCGTAGCCCGAGTCGACGATCGCGTCGACGATGCGGTCGACCTCGAGGTCGCCCTCGCCGAGCGCGACGAAGACGCGCCGCTGCCAGATGTCGCGCATCGGGTCGGCCGAGCCGGCCGCGGTGGCGAGCACCGAGCGGTCGGCGTCCTTCAGGTGCACGTGGTTGATGCGGTCGGCCCACCGCGGGAAGTCGGTGACGGGGTCGCCGCCGCCGACGAGCAGGTGGCCGGTGTCGAAGGTCAGGTCGACGTCGGTGTCGGCGAGGAACCGGTCGATCTCGCGCGGCGTCTCGATGTAGGTGCTCGCGTGGTGGTGGAAGGTCGGCTCGAGGCCGGCCGCCCGTATGAGGTCGGCCACGCGCTGCACGCGTGCGGTGAAGACCGCCCAGCGCGCATCGTCGAGCTCGAGCTCGGGGGCGCCGCCGGGACGCGCCTTGCGCTCGGGCGAACCCGAGTCGGCGAGCGTGGGCTTCGGGGCGCGATCGGGGGCGACGGCGGCGGCCGCGGCGAACAGCTCGAGCGTCGGGGCGAGGTCGGCGAAGGCGCGTTCGAAGTCATCGTCGGAGCCCGCGAACGGCAGGTCGACCCAGCCCCCGGCGAGCGCGAGGCCGTGGCGTTCGAGCAGCTCGGGCAGGCCGTGCCGATCGCCGAACAGACCGACCGGGCCGAGGTCGATGCCCTCGTAGCCGGCCTCGGCCACCCACGTCGCGAGCTGCTCGCCGTCGGGCAGCTCGACGTCAGGCGGGGAAAGCTCGAAGACGCCATAACTGACCGGCGCGTTCGCAGTTCGGATCACCGAGAGTCCTCTCAACCGTCGGAGCGCTCCTGTGCGTCTCCGCGGTCAAGGCTAACTAAGTTCGGACATACTTACAACCGCACGTGACCTGCCCGACCGGCCGAACCGGCCCGCGTTGCGTCAGACGCTCACGAGCGGTGCCGCGATCGCCTCGAGCGCGCCGGGCACGAGGCGGTAGTACGCCCAGGTGCCCCGCTTCGAGCGCGAGAGGATGCCGGCTTCGGTGAGGATCTTCAGGTGGTGCGACACGGTGGGCTGACTGAGGCCGACGGGCTCGGTGAGGTCGCACACGCACGCCTCCTGACCCTCGGAGGCCGCGACGATCGAGACGAGTCGAAGTCGCACCGGGTCGGCGATGGCCTTGAGGGTTCGCGCGAACGTCTCGGCATCGGCGGCGGTGATCGTCGCGCGGGTCAGCGGCGCGCAGCACGCGGCCGGCGCGGCCGACGTGGCCGCGGCCGGCGCGGCAGCACTCGCGAGAGGCAGTTCGACGATGGTCACGAGATCAGCTTAGCCATATATTGACATCTGTCGATATAGTCGCCAAACTCACAATATCGACAACCATCAATGGATGTCTCGAACGAATGCGAGCCCGCATGACCCTGATCGACCTCACCATGCCGACGGCGACCCCCTCGCGCCTGCAGAGGCTGCCCGTCGCGATCATCGGCGCCGGGCCCATCGGCCTCGCCGCCGCCGCCAACCTCGTCGACCGCGGCATCGACTTCGTGCTGCTCGAAGCCGGCGACCGCATCGGCGCGAGCATCGCCCAGTGGGGGCACACGCGCCTCTTCTCGCCGTGGCGACACCTCGTCGACCCGGCGTCGCAGCGACTGCTCGCCGAGACGGGGTGGCAGGCGCCTCCGGCCGACTCGCTGCCCACCGGGCACGAGCTCGTCGAGCGGTTCCTCGCCCCGCTCGCGGCACTGCCCGCCATCGCCGATCGCACGCGACTCGGCGTCGAGGTCACCGACGTGACCCGCGAGGGCATGGATCGCACGCGCACGAAGGGTCGCGCGCAGGCGCCGTTCCTGCTGCGCACCCGCACCGCCGACGGCGTCGACGAACTCACCGCGCGCGCCGTCATCGACGCCTCGGGCACCTACCGCACGCCGAACTCGCTCGGCTCGTCGGGCCTCGACCCGCTCGGCCTGCCCGAGATCGACGGTCTCGTCGACCACGCGCTGCCCGACGTACTCGGGCGCGACCGAGCCCGGTTCGCCGGGCGGCACACGGTCGTCGTCGGCGCCGGGCACTCGGCCGCGAACACGCTGCTGGGGCTCGCCGAACTCGCCGAACTCGAGCCCGGCACGCGCATCACATGGGTGATCCGCAACGCCACGGCCGCGCGGGTCACGACCGCACCCGACGACGAGTTGCCGGCACGCGCCTCGATCGGCGCCCGCGTCGACGCGCTCGTGGCAGCCGGCCGCATCGAACTCGTCGACCGCTTCGAGATCGTGCGGGTCGGGCGCGAGGGCGCTTCGGGCGGCATGGGCCACGAGGCATCCGTCGCCCGAATCACCGGCCGTCACGGCGACGGCATCGAGACCATCTCGGCCGACCGCATCGTGAACGCCACCGGCTTCCGCCCGAATCTCGGCATGCTCCGCGAGATCCGCCTCGATCTCGACGAGATCGTCGAGGCGCCACGGCGGCTCGCGCCGCTCATCGACCCGAACGTGCACTCGTGCGGCACCGTCGAACCGCATGGTTTCGGCGAGCTCACCCAACCCGAGCGCGACTTCTTCATCGTCGGCATGAAGAGCTACGGGCGGGCGCCCACGTTCCTGCTCGCGACCGGCTACGAGCAGGTGCGCTCGGTGACGGCGTGGCTCGCGGGCGACGCGGCCGCCGCGCGCAACGTCGAGCTCGTGCTGCCCGCAACCGGAGTGTGCTCGACGAGTGCCGCGCCGGGGCCCGGCGGCAGCGCGACGCCGAACACGGGCGGATGCTGCAGTTGAACCGCCGTTCACCTCGACTTCACCTCACCCGCCTATGATGCTGCCGACCGACGAGAGCGAGAACCGCGTGACCGAGACCCCCACCGTGCTGTTCGTCTGCGTGCACAACGCCGGACGCTCGCAGATCGCCGCCGGCTACCTGCGGGCGCTCGCGGGCGACCGCGTCGAGGTGCTGTCGGCCGGCTCCGAGCCGAAAGACGAGATCAACCCGGTCGCCGTCGCCGCGATGGCCGAAGAGGGCATCGACATCGCCGGCAACGCGCCGAAGGTTCTCACGGTCGACGCCGTGCGCGAGTCCGACGTCGTGATCACGATGGGCTGCGGCGACGCGTGCCCGATCTTCCCTGGCAAGCGCTACGAAGACTGGGAGCTCGAAGACCCGGCGGGCAAAGACCTCGAGACCGTGCGCCGCGTGCGCGACGAGATCCGCGGCCGGGTCGAGGCGCTCATCGCCGAGATCGCGCCGGCTGAGGCGACGGCCGGCTGAGGCGACGGCCCGGCTGAAGCACCGCGGGCGAAGCGCCGCGCGGCTTCGGCTTCGGCACCCCGCGGGCGACCGGGCCTCAGCCCACGTATCCGCGGAACGGGTCGCGCTCCTCCTCGCGCCGGGCGCGTTCGGCCTCAGCAGCCGCGACGCCCAGCTCGAGATCGGCGAGCAACTCGCGCACCCGGTCGTCGCGCTCGGCCTCGTAGGTCTCGTCGACCTCGATCTCGGGCCACTCGCCCCACTCCCGGTCGAGGCGCGTCTCGATCGCGCCGGAGACCTCTTGCCAAGCCTCTTCGCGCGCACGCTCGGCGAACGCCCTGAGGTACTCGGAGTCGCCCCGGCGCGTCCACAGCTCTTTCGCCACGGCAGCATAGACCTGTTCGCGGCGACGGAGGTTCGCGGCATCCGCTCTTCGATAGTCGTGCTCGTGCGCCGAGCGGCCATCGCGCTTCGCCGCGGCCGCCCGCTCTTCGGCGGTGCGCTCGGCGACCTCGTCGGCCTCTTGCACGAGTTCGTAGAGCACCTCGCGCGCCGCCGCGGCCGCCCGCTCGGGCGCGAACGGCTCTTCGCCGCGCAGCGCCTCGACGATCATGCGGTTCTTCAGCGCCATGCGCCCGGCCGACTCGGCGACGAGCACGCCTTCACTCAGCATCTCGTCGAACGTCGGCGTCGGCGCCTCGGGCAACGCGGTGCGATCGAACGGCTTGAATCGCCGTCGCTGCCGCTTGCGCCACAGGGCCATGCGTCGACCTCTCGAACCTGTCCGCCACTGCACGGCGGATCGGAAATCGAGCCTACCGCGGCCCCCTGACGCGTCGGTGGTCGCGATTATGGTTCAGTCATGAACCGAGCGGATGCCGCGGCGCCCGCGCCCGCCGCCATGCCGACGCCCGCCGCGCCACGGGCGCAGAGCGCGGGTCGTCCGTGCAGCATCCGCCTCGACGACGGGCGTGCGTGCGCGGCGCCCGTCGAGTCCGGCGCGCCCCTCGACCTGTGCACCCCGCACCTGCTCGAAGCCCACGACTGGGTCGCGCGAGACATCGGAGCGACCGACCTGCTGCCCCGGCCGTGTCTCGTCTGCGGGTCACGGGTCGGCGTCGTCTACCCCTCGGGCCGGGTCTGCGCGATCTGCGAATGGCGCGTCGGCGACGTGCCCGATCTCGACGTGGCCGACCCCCGGGTCGACGTCGTCTACTACCTCGGTTATCGCGACCAGATCAAGATCGGCACCTCGGCCAACCCGCGCAGGCGCGTCGCCAGCCTGCCGCACGACGAGGTGCTCGCCTTCGAACTCGGCGACCGCACGGTCGAGCAGCGCCGCCACGCGCAGTTCGCGGCGCACCGCTTCGCCGGCACCGAGTGGTTCGGCGTGCACGACGAACTGCTCGCGCACATCGCCGCGCTGCAGCTCGGGGTCACCGACCCGTGGGCGCGGTACGACCGCTGGGTGAGCCGACGGCTCGCGGCGCAGAGCTAGCTGCAGGGTCTTCGGCGACGGGTCTGCTCGGGTCCAGCCGCGGCACGGTCGGCGCGGTCTGCGTCAGGGTCGGCGCGCGGCCACGGCGGTGCCCGCTGTCGTGCCGCCGACTACCAGGGCAGCGGGCGGTCGGCGTCGCGCCGGCTGTCGTCGGGCAGGTGCGGCAGCTCGGTGCCGCCCGCGCGAATGCACAACCAGCGCAACTGCTCGGAACCGTCGGGGGCGCAGCGCCAGGTGCGCCAGACCCCTTGACCGACGCGCACGACAGTGCCGGGGCCGACGTCGATGACGTCGTCGTCGAGGCCCATCTGGCCGCGGCCGCCGAGAAAGACGTAGACCTCTTCGATGCGCGCGTGGGTGTGCCAGTACCCGGCCTCTTCACCCGGCTCGAGCGCGTTCGCGGTCATGCCGATGTACTGCATCGTCAGGTCGTGGTCGACGACCCGGCGCCCGTCGCGGGAACTCTCGGGGCGGAAGCCGCCGAAGTGCTCTCGCCACGCGTCGAGCCCGCCCATCTCCAACACTTCGTAGTCGCTCACGTCGCCACTGTAACGGGCACGCCCGACACCCATCGAACGTAATGGGGTGCGGCACGCACGCGCGGGCGCGCCCGACATCCATCGGCGAACGGACACTCGATGCCGCCTGTTCGCGCGGAAGGCGGCATCGACTGCCCGCTCGACGGGAATGGGTGAGGTGCAGGGCGCGACGCGGCTGCTCAGGGGCAGTGCAGTTGGGTGCGCTCGAACGAGCGATCGATCGTGTGACTCGACATCGCGGCGCCGCAGAGCGGGCATGCCGGGGGCGCAGTGGGCACCGGCTCTTCGCCGTACGGCCCGAGCGGCGGCGGCCCGATGTACGGCAGCAGCCTCGCGTTCAGCCGGTCGATGAAGCCGGCGTAGCCGCGCTGGGCTCCCGGTGGCGTCTCGCGCTTTCTTCGTGTCACAATCATTAGTGTACTAATGATTTGCCCGCCACTCATACCGAGACGCATACTGGAAGCCCATGAACGCCCGCAGCGCACCCTCCGCCACCGCCGACCAGGCTGCCGCTGAAGCGAGCGCCGCGACATCCGTTCGCCCTGATGACGGCGACGCCGCCGACCTGCTCGCCCTCGAGAACCAGGTGTGCTTCGCCCTCGCGGTCGCCGCGCGCGGTGTGATCGGCGTCTACCGGCCCATCCTCGAGCCGCTCGGGCTCACGCACCCGCAGTACCTCGTGATGCTCGCGCTCTGGCAGCGCAACCCGCGCACCGTGCGCGACCTCGGCGAGGCGCTGCAGCTCGAACCGGCGACCCTCTCACCGCTGCTGAAGCGCCTCGAGGCGCACGGCTACCTGACGCGCGAACGCAACCCGCGCGACGAGCGCGCCCTCGACGTCGCCCTCACTCCGGCGGGGCAGGCGCTGCGCGAGCGGGCACTCTCGATTCCCCCGCAGGTCGTCGCGCGGCTCGGCATGAGCCTCGACGAGCTCGGCGCCCTTCGCGACCGGCTGGGCGAGGTCATCGCGGCGGTGCAGCAGAGCTGAGAGCGCCGCGACGGTCGCGCCGCGCACCGCCGCGCCGCGCACCGCCGCGCCGCGCACCGCCGCGCCACGCACGTCACTCCCGCCGCGCGCGTCAACCCTCGGGGTCGTACCCCGCGACGGTCCCGTCGGCCGAGGCGTACTTCGCGATGAGACTCGCGTCCTTGCCGCCGAGCCCCTCGGCGATCAACCGCTCGAACTGCTCGAGCGCGATGCGCGACGCCGGCATCGGCAGCCCCGCCGCCTCGCCGGCCGCGAGCGCGAACGCGAGGTCCTTCTCGGCGAGCAGCGCCGAGAACGTGGCGTCGAACCCGCGATTCGCGGGGCTCGTCGGCACGACGCCGGGCGCGGGGTACCAGGTGCGCAGCGGCCACGACTCCCCCGACGAGACCGATGCCACCTCGTAGAACCTCGCCGGATCGAGGCCCAGCGAGTCGGCGAGCGCAGCTCCCTCGGCGACGCCGAGCAGCGAGACGAAGAGCATGAGGTTGTTCGCGAGCTTCGCGGCGATGCCCATGGTCGGCCCGCCGAGGTCGAAGACATGCGCGGCGAGCGGTTCGACGAGGCCCGTGGCGTCCGCGACATCCGCCGCGTCGCCGCCGAGCATGAAGGTGAGCGTCGCCGCCTCGGCCCCCGCGATTCCACCCGAGACGGGTGCGTCGACGAATCGGAAACCACGGTCGACGGATGCCTCGTGGCAGAACTTCGATGTCGCGACATCCACCGTCGACGTGTCGAGCAGCAGCGCCGAGGCCGGCGCGGTCGCCCAGATTCCAGGGCCGGATGCCTCGTCACCGCCGTAGACTGCGCGCACGTGCTCGCTGCGCGGCAGCGAGGTGAAGACGGCGTCGGCGTCGCGCACCGCCTCTTCGATGGTCGCGACGATGCGCACGCCGCGTTCGGCGGCGGCCGTGCGCGCCGCCGGCACGGGATCGACACCCCGCACGACGTGCCCCGCCGCGACGAGGTTGCCCGCCATCGGTCCGCCCATGTGTCCCAGACCGATCCACGCGATGGTGGCCATCGTTTCCTCCCGACACGTCGACGTGAAGCCTGCTCTCGCGTCAACGATACGGTCGGCGCTTCGCTCCCGGCAACGCGCCCCGGCAACGCGCCGACCCCTTTCCCCGGCGAACGGGCACTCGATGCCGCCTCACCCGCGAACACGCGGCAACAACTGCCCGCTCGACGGAAGAGCAAATGCGATCAGGCCATGCCCTCGGCGGTCTGCTCGAGCTGGGATTTCGGGCGTGCGCGTTGCGTCGCGAGCGCAGTGCCGGCCGCTCCGCACACGACGACGATCGCGATCACCTCGGTGGTCGAGAACGACTCCGAGAGCACGAGCCACCCGAACACGGCCGCGATCACGGGGCCGAAGCTCGTGACGATCGCGTAGATGCGCGGCGAGATGCGGCGCAGGATCCACGTGTCGAGGCTGTACGGCAGCGCCGACGACAGCACCCCGACGCCGAGCAGCAGACCGACGATCGCCCAGTCGATGACCGCGGGGTCGAAGGTCGCGACCGCGAACGGCACGAGCAGGGCGAGGCTCACGATGCTCGCGACCGTCAGGCCCTCGAGCCCGGGCAGCCCGTGGGCGACGCGACGAGTCAGCAGGATGTACCCCGCCCAGCACGCGGCCGCGGTCAGCGCGAGGGTCAGGCCCCACGGGTCGATGCTCGCCGCGTCGGATGCCCCGGGGCCGATCAGCAGCACCACACCCGTGCCCGCGGCGAGCGCGCAGATCACGTCGAGCACCCGGCGCGAGCTCGCGAGCGCGATGGCGAGCGGCCCGAGGAACTCGATCGTCGCGGCCACCCCGAGCCCGAGCAGGTGCACGGATTCGTAGAACGTGACGTTCATGACGGCGAGCACGACCCCGAGCGCGACGGCGGGCCAGAGCCGGCGCCACGTGAGCTCGGCGCGCTTCGGCCGGTAGAACGGCAGCACGGCGACGAGCATCACGAGCTGCCGCACAGCGACGACGACGAACGAACCGACGACGGGAATCGCGAGGCCCGCGAGCGAGGAGCCGAAGTTGATCGACACCTCGGTGCCGAGTTGCGTCGCGGCCCCGGCGAGGCTGCGACGGCGGCCCGCGGCGGCGCTGGGCAGCGGCGCGGGGGTCGTCGGCTCGGTCACCATACGACGATACGCGTCGCCGAGCATCGGCAGGCACACACGCGGCACTCACGGCGTGCGCCGTCAGACCACGATGTCGTCGGATGCTTCGAGCCGCCGCCACCCGCGGGCCGCGAGCGTCGGCGGCAGCACGTCGGCCGCGACGAGCTCGGGCATCACGAGCCCGGTCAGCCCCGCGACATCCGACACCGGCACTTGGAACGTTCGGAACGGGCCGAGCGGCGGCGCCTCACCGCGAGCCGGCGGTGCGACGACCTCGCTCGTATCGACGAGCGGCGCCTGGTCGACGACGAAGGCGGTGGTCGCGAGCCGTCCGCCGGTGTTCCACGCGACGACCTTCCAGAACCGGAGCGGCACCCGGATGCCGCGATACGGCGGGTCCCCCGCGGCGAGCACGGGCGCCGTGAACACGCTGAGCCGCAGACCGTACGCCTCGGCGTGCTCGAGCACATGGTCTTCGAGGCCGAGCCACAGCTCTTTCGACTGGTTGAAGCCAGACGCCTGCGGCGCGGCATTGGGGTAGCGGAACGTCTCGGCGTTCGCGCGAGCCGCGATCTCGGGCGCACCCCACACGGGGTCGCGGCGGCGCACGAGGTGGCCGCGGTCGAAGTCGTTGCGGGCGTAGATCTCGGGGCCGGCCTGCCAGTCGGCGGGGATGCGCTCGTCGAGCCGCCAGTCGTCGCCGCGCGGCAGGTCGATGAGCGTCGGCCCGTCGACGTTGACGCCCGTGACGAGCGCGAGGCGCCTCACCGTGTCGAGCACGACCGAGAAGTGAAGGTACTCGAGCTCGACGGATGCCTCGGCGTCTGCCTCACCCGTTCGCGGCATCGGAGCCGGAACCCCGAGGAACTGCGCATCGAATCCCATGCCCGCATTCGAACACGACCCGCCGACATGCGGCGCGCCGCGGCAAGCGCCGCGGCAAGCGCCGCGGCAAGCACTGCGGCGAGCGCCTCGGCGCTACAGGATCGAGTCGAAGAGCTGCAGCTCGACCGCGGCCGCCCGGGCGAGCAGGAATCCGATGATGCCGACGATCCATCCGGTCGCCTCGGCGGCGTTCTTCTCCATCCAGGCACCGAGCCGTGCAAGGGGCCGCTCCATCGCCCGTGCCGCGACGATGCGGAGGCCGAGCAGCACGAGCGCCGGCAGCACCATGACGACGCAGTAGCCCACGAGCACGAGAAGCCGGGTGACGGCGTCGAACTCCGACGTCGAGAGCAAGCCGATGCCCACGAGATACGGCAGCATCGAGGCGACCTCGACGGCCGCTGCGGCGACCGCGAGACCCATGAGCGGCAGCAGGCCGCGCGCCTCCGCACCCACGTCGGTGACCGCACGCTCACGCCACCGCGCGAAGCGGCCGGGACCCGTCTGCTTGCGCTTGCCTCCGATGAAGAACGAACCGATGAGCATGCCCGCGCCGACGATGAGCTGCGCCCAGAGGAACCCGGGAGTCGCAGCGAGCGTCATGAGCTGCGGGAGCGCGGTGGCGGCGATCGTCAGCAGCACGATGCCGATGAGGAGGTAGAAGCCGGCGACTGTCGCGAGGTAGATGAGGATGCGACCGGGCCGCAGGCGGCCGGGCGCCAGGAGCAGCCAGGTCGGGATGAGCAGGGTGCCGAAGCTCGTCGAGTCGACGAGCGCCAGCAGCGCGAGCGCGCCGAGAAGGGCGGGGCCGGTGAGGGCGGCCCCGCTCAGTAGGTCCAGGTCCATGCGTCCAGCCTGTCGGATGTCGCGAGCCGGCGAATCCACCGTGTGGTGGATCCCCCGCATGGTGGAGGTCGGTTCGCGGGGACGCTGATCAGGCGTGCGCGGCGGGCGCGGCGAAGACGTTCAGCACGATCACGCCCGCGATGATCAGGCCGATGCCGAACAGCTTCGGCATCGTGAGGCTCTCGCCGAGGAACAGCACGCCGATCGCCGCGATCGCCGCGGTGCCGACGCCCGACCAGATCGCGTAGACCATGCCGATCTCGAGCTCGCGCACCGCTTGCGCGAGCATCGCGAACGAGACCCCGTATGCCGCGAGCACGCCGACCGTCCACCACGGCTTCGTGAAGCCCTCGGTCTTGCCGATGAAGCTCGTCGCCGCGACCTCGAAGACGATCGCGAGGGTGAGGAACAGCCAGGCCATGCCCCGACACTAATGCAGCGGTGCGCGCGAGAATCGCGCGAGAATGCTCGAATGGACCTGCTCCTCGCCGGTGTGCTCGCACTGCTCGCGATCGCGGCGGCAACCGCCGTGGCGCCGAAGCTCGGCGTCGCCGCGCCGCTGCTGCTCGTGTTCGTCGGCCTCGGCGTCGCCCTGCTGCCGGCCGTGCCGGAGTTCGAGATCGACCCCGAGTGGATCATCGCCGGCGTTCTGCCGCCGCTGCTCTATTCGGCCGCGGTCTCGATGCCCGCGATGGAGTTCCGCCGAGACTTCGGCGCGATCAGCGGCCTCTCGGTCGCCCTCGTGGTGATCACCGCGGTGCTGCTCGGGCTGGTGTTCGCGTGGCTCATCCCGGGCCTCGGCCTCGCGTGGGGCATCGCCCTCGGCGCCATCGTCAGCCCCACCGACGCCGTCGCGACGTCGATCGTGAAGCGCCTCGGCGTCTCCCCGCGGGTCGTGGCGATGCTCGAGGGCGAGAGCCTGCTCAACGACGCGAGCGCGCTCGTGCTGCTTCGTGCGGCGATCGCGGGCGCCGCGGCATCCGTCTCGCTCTGGGGCGTCGCGGGCTCATTCGTGTACTCGATCGCCGTCGCCGCCGTCATCGGCGTGGCCGTCGGCTGGGTCAACCTGCGGGTGCGCGCGCGCATCGCCAACCCGACGGTCAACACCGTGATCTCGTTCACGATGCCGTTCCTCGCTTCGATCCCGGCCGAGCACCTCGGTGCTTCGGGCCTCGTCGCCGCCGTGGTCGCGGGGCTCATCACCGGCCGCGGGGCGGCGCGCTACCTCAGCCCGCAGCACCGCCTCTCGGACGCGCAGAACTGGCGCACGATCGAGCTCGTGCTCGAGGGCGCGGTCTTCCTCGTGATGGGGCTCGAGCTCACCGCGATCGTCGCCGACGTCGAGGCCGCGCACGCCGGCGTCTGGGCGGCGGTCGGGCTCGCGGCGATCGCGCTCGTCGCCACGGTGCTCATTCGCGCGGCGTTCGTCGCGCCGTTGCTCGGCGCCCTCGCGCGCAAGGCGCGCCGTGCCGCGAAGTTCAAGGGCGTGCTCGCCGATCGCGTAGACGGCGGCACAGCCGCCTTCGCCGACGCCCGCAGCACGCGCACCACGCGCACCGCGCGCACCACGCGCACCACCAGAGCTTCGCAGACACCGGATGCCGCGGACCCTCCGAAACCCGATCGCCGCCGCGGCCCGGTGCCGTCGCCCGCGACCGCAGAACGCTTCCGCACGATGCTGCGCCGCCGCGTGGCCGACATCGACTACTTCCTCGCCCAGCCGCTGGGATGGCGCGAGGGCACGATCGTGGTCTGGGCCGGCATGCGCGGCGTCGTCACGCTCGCGGCAGCGCAGACGCTGCCCCACGAGACCCCGAGTCGTTCGCTGCTCGTGTTCATCGCGTTCCTCGTCGCGTTCGGATCGCTGCTCGTGCAGGGCGGCACGCTGCCGTGGCTCGTGCGCCGGCTCGTGCCCGAGCGCGACCCCGGCGAGAGCGCCGCCGAGCAGCGCGAACTGCGGCAGATGCTGCGGGCCGCGGCCATGGACGAGATCGCCGACACCGACGACCCGGCCCTGCGCTCGCTCGCCGAGCGCATGCGGGCGGCGTGGCAGCTCTCGAACGACGAGGGCGCGAGCGAGCCGGATGCCGCGGCGGAATCGGAGGCCGGAACGCCCGGCGCGCCCGGCCCTGCACCGGGGCGCCGCGTCGACCCCGAGCTCGTGCGCGTGCTGCGGCTGCGCATGATCGAGGCCGAGCGCACCGCGCTGCTCGACGCACGCGACGACGGCATGTTCAGCGCCGCGGCCCTCAGCGCCGCACTCGAAGATCTCGACGCCGAGCAGATCAGCGTCGAGCTGAAGGGTTCTGAGAGCGACTGACGGTCGGCCAGCAGCTCGGATTCCAGATGAATCTCGCGGCAGGATGCGGCGTGACGCCCTCAGCGCACGCGCAGCGTCGCGAGGATCGCGGCGGCGACCTCGTCGCGGCTCCGTTCGGGCTCGAAGACGAGCCACTCGAGCCCCGACATGAGCACCGCCCCGAAGACGCCCGACGCCATGATGCTGCTGCGTCCGGCCGCGGCATCCGTCTCGTCGATCGCCTCGGCGAAGACGGCGAGCGCTTCGTGCCGGAGTGCGAACAGGGTCTCTTGCCACGCCCGATCGGTACGGAAGATCTCCGACGCCATGAGCCTCGCGAGCGCGGAGTTCTCGGCGACGATGTCGAGCAGCCGGATGACGAGCGCGTCGACCGCGTCCCACCCGCGCAGCTCGCCCTTCGCGCTGCGGAGGGACTCGGCGAGCGCACCGACCCCCTCCTGCAGCATGGCCTCGAAGAGCTGGTCCTTCGAGCTGAAGTTGTAGTAGAGACTGCCCTTGGCGACGCCGGCGAGCTCGGCGACCTCGTCCATCGTCGTGCCGGTGATGCCCTTGGTGGCCGCCAGCTCGAGCGCAGCATCGAGGATGGCGCGCTTCGTGGTGTTCGCGCGTGCCATGGTGTCTCCTCGTCGTTCGCTCGGGCCGGCGGTCGGGCCGGCCGGTTAGATCGCCAGCTCGGGGTGCAGGCGGCTGACGCTCCACATGCGCTGCCGGCCGGCGCTCCAGGCGCTGATCGCGAGCGAGCCCACGAGGATGCCGGCCAGCACGAGCACCGAAAGCCACAGTCTAGAGTCCACGCCGCCGGTGATGAGCTCGCGCAGGCCGCTCACCACGTAGGACGCGGGCATGTACGGATGCAGCCACTGGAAGAAGGCCGGCGTCGTCTCGACGGGGTAGGTGCCGCCCGACGAGCTGAGTTGCAGCATGAGCAGCACGAGGCTCACCACCCGGCCCGCCGCGGTGCCGAGCACGATGATGAACATCTGCTGCAGGGCGAGGAACGCGAGCGTCACGAGATAGATGAACGCCGAGGTGCCGAGCCAGTACACCGGTTCGAGGCCGATGCCGTAGACCAGCACGAGCACCATGATCACGACCTGGCCGAGGCCGATCGCCATCGCGGGGAGGAACCCGGTCATGACGGCGCGGAGGCCCGTGGCCGAGGCGGCGAGCGCCCGGGTCGGCAGCGCGCGCAGGATGAGCCACGTGATCAGCCCGCCGACGAAGGTCGCGAGGGCGATGAAGAACGGGGCGAAGCCCTCGCCGAAGCTCTTCGACTCGTTCTGCCAGCTCTCGTCGAGCTGCACGGGGGCGGCCATGACGTCGGCCTTCGCCTCGATGTCGGCGGAGCTGAGCTGCGGCGCCGCTGCGGCGCCCTCGCTGAGCTTGTCCGCGAGGGTGCGGCTGCCGTCGGAGAGCTGCATCGCACCCGAGGCGAGGGCGGTGCCGCCGTCGGCGAGCCGGCCGGTGCCGCTCACGAGGTCGTCGGTGCCCGAGCTGAGCCGGTCCGCACCGCTCGCGATGGTTCGGGCTCCGGATGCCGCTTCGCCCGACTTGGTCGAGAGGGTCGACGCGCCATCGCTCACCTGGGCGGCGCCGGCCGCGAGCTCGGCGGCCTTCGGCGCTCCGGCGGAGAGCCCGGCGGAGAGCTGGTCGACGGCGTCGGCGTACTGGCTGCTGAGGCCCGCGTATCCCTGCACGGTCGGCAGTGCTGCCTGCGCCGCGCCGTCGACGCCGGCGGCGATCGCCTGGATCTCGGCGAGACGCGCGGTCACGTCGACCGTGGCGCCCTGCTCGCCGGCGAGATCGGCCTCGAGGCTCGCGATCTTCTCCGAGAGCAGGGCGGTGCCCTGCGTGAGTTCGCCGGTCTTCGTCGCGATCCCGCTCGCGCCGTCGGCGAGGCCGTGCGCCTTCTGGGCGAGCACGGCGGAGCCGTTCGCGGCGTCGGCCACCTTGCCCGAGAGCTCGGCCGCACCGTTCGACACCTGCGTCGCCCCTGCCGAGAGGGTGCCGGCGCCCGAAGCGAGCTGCTGGAGGCCGTCGGCGAGGGTGCCGGTGCCGTCGGCGAGCTGCACGGCACCCGCATCGAGGGTGTCGGCGCCGCTCGCGAGGTCGCCCAGGCCGACGACGAGACGGCCGGCGCCGTCGTTCGCGGTCGTGAGGCCGTCGGCGAGGGTCGTCGCCCCATCGGCCGCGGAACGGATGCCCGCGCCGGCGTCGCCCAGCCCGATGAGCGTCGCGTCCGCGGTCTGCCGTCCGACCTGTTCGGCCACGGTGTCGCGCAGCTGGATCATGGCCTGCTTGCCGAGCGTGGAGGCGAGGAAGCTGTTGGAGTCGTTGTAGTCGACCTCGACGGTCGCGGGCTTCGGGTCGTCGGAGCCGACGGAGACGGCGCTGGCCGAGAAGTCGGCCGGGATCGTCACGGCGAAGTAGTAGTCGCCGTCGGTCACGCCCGTCGTGGCGTCGGCGGCATCCGTCACACGCCAGTCGAGGTCGTTCCGGCTGGTGAGCTCATCGACGAGGTCGTCGCCCGCGGTGATCACCTCGCCGTCGCGGCTCGCGCCGGCGTCTTCGTTCACGAGGGCGACGGGGAGGTTCTTCAGCTCGTCGGTCGGCGCCCAGAACGCCCAGAGGTACAGCGCGCCGTAGATGAGCGGGATGAAGAGGAGCACGACGAGCGCGATCTTGGGCAGCGTGCCCTTGCCGAAGCGGCGGAGCTCCGTGCCGGAGGAGAGGAAGGCGAACATCAGGCGTGCTCCAGGACGAGGTCGATGGCGTCATCGGGGTCGGCGGGGGCCGGACCCTCGGGCGCGATGGTGGTGAGGTCGAAAGCGAGCGGGGCGATGCCGAGCTCGTTCCAGATGGCGGTGTCGGGCGCGGCGGCGGAGGCTACGACGACGGTGCCGGCCCGGGTGATCGCGTCGAGGCGCTGCCACAGCACGCGCCGGGCCGCGGGCGACTGCACCTGCTCGATCTGGTCGAAGAAGAGCACCTCGGGCTCGCTCATCATCGCGAGCGCGATGCGCAGCAGCACGGTCTGCACCTCGTCGAGGTCCCAGATGACGGTGTCGGTCGACGGCAGCGGCACCTCGCCGAACACCGGGGCGAGCACACGACGGAGCTCAGCGTCGTCGGTTCGGCGCACGATCGCCCACCAGGGCGCGAGCCACGCGGCGCGCTCGCGAACGGCGGCGCCGACCGTCACCGACTCCTCGAGCGTGTCGATGCCCTGGAACCCGGCGATCGCGGTCGCGCGCTGCACGGGTCGGGCACGGCGGGGCAGCTCGTAGCCGAGCACCTCCGCGGTGCCACTCGAAGGCTTCATGCGCCCGGCGAGCGTGAGCAGCAGGCACGTGCGGCCGCTGCCGGCAGGGCCGTGCAGCACGGTGAGGCCGCGGTCGGCGACGAGGTTCACGGGGCCGTAGACGGGGCCGCGCTTGGAGTGGAGGGCGAGTTGATGCGCCCGCACGATGATCGACACTTGCATCCTTCGTATTTGTACTGACTAGTCAGTCTAGTTCCGTAACGCGGAATCGACAACCCGATAGCAACCATTGCGTTCACGCCCGGCGCTTCGCATTGATCAGGCGCCCCACGCAGCTTTCATGACATTTCTTTGCGAAGCAGCGGCAGTATGTGAAAATTTCCGTGGCCCACCGGCGTCCCGGCGCGGCCGAATCGAAAGGGCATCCGGATGCAGCGCACTCAACCCGACAGCGACGACGCGAGCTCGCACCGCGCGCCCGCGACCCGCATGCACTCCACCTCCGACGAGACCGCGCGACTCGTCGACCTCGTGCTCGCGTACTCGCGCCGCCGCATGCTGAGCGATGACACCCCCCTCGACAAGCCCGAGACCGAGACCGAGCTGCGCCGCCTCGCGGGTCGCACTATCGACGAGCAGGGCCTCGGCGCAGAGCGCGCCCTCGCGCTCTTCGAGCACGTGCTCGCCCCCGCGTGCATCACGACCGACCACCCGCAATACCTCTCGTTCATTCCGACCGCACCGACGAAGGCCGCGACGGCCTTCGACCTCGTCGTGTCGGCGAGCGCGCTCTACGGCGGCTCCTGGCTCGAGGGAGCGGGCGCCGTGTACGCCGAGAACGAGGTGCTGTCGTGGCTCGGCCGCGAGTTCGGTCTGCCCGCCGGCTCGGGCGGCGTGTTCGTGCAGGGCGGCACGCTCGGCAACCTCTCTGCGCTCGTCGCGGCCCGCGAGGCCGCTCGCGATCGGTTGAGCGACGGCGCAGCGGATGCCGCGGTGCCCGCGCCGCCCGGCGGCCGCTGGAAGATCGTGTGCAGCGCCGAGGCGCACTCCTCGATCGCCTCGGCGGCCCGCGTGATGGACGTCGACGTGGTGCCGGTCGCACCCGCCGCCGACGGCGTGCTGCGGGGCGACGACGTTCGTGCGGCGCTCGAGCAGCACGGGGCATCCGTCTTCGCGGTCGTCGCCACGGCTGGTTCGACGAACTTCGGCATCGTCGACGACCTCGCCTCGATCGCGGCGTTGAAGGCCGAGTTCGAGTTCTGGTTCCACGTCGACGGAGCGTACGGCCTCGCCGGCATGCTCTCGCCGCTCGCCCGGCACCGCTTCGCCGGTGTCGAGCACGCCGACTCGGTGATCGTCGATCCGCACAAGTGGCTGTTCGCGCCGTTCGACGCGTGCGCGCTGATCTACCGCGACCCCGAGCAGGGGCGCCGGGCGCACACGCAGCACGCCGAGTACCTCGACACGCTCACCGAGGGCGAGGGCTGGAGCCCGTCGGACTACGCCGCGCACCTCACGCGCCGGGCGCGCGGGCTGCCACTGTGGTTCTCGCTCGCGACGTACGGCGGCACCGCGTACCGCGAGGCGATCTCGAGCTCGATCGCCCTCGCACAGCGCATCGCCGATGAGATCGCGTCTCGCGAGGGGTTCACCCTCGTGCGCTCACCGCAGTTGTCGGTCGTCGTGTTCGAACGCGACGGCTGGACGAAGGCCGACTACGACGCGTGGTCGACGCGTCTGCTCGAAGAGCAGCGCGCGTTCGTGACGCCGAGCTCGCACGCCGGCCGGCCGAACACGCGCTTCGCGATCGTCAACCCGAACACGACGTTCGAGCACCTCGTGGCGATCCTCGACACGATGTAGCGCTTCGACACCCCGGTGGTCGAGTAGGCCGCCCGCACCCCGGTGGTCGAGTAGGCCGCCCGCACCCCGGTGGTCGAGTAGGCCGCCCGCACCCCGGCGGTCGAGTAGGCCGCCCGCACCCCGGCGGTCGAGTAGGCCGCCCGCACCCCGGTGGTCGAGTAGGCCGCCCGCACCCCGGTGGTCGAGTAGGCCGCCCGCGGCCGTATCGAGACCTCGCAACGGGTCTCGATAGGCTCGCTGGCGCTCGCTACTCGACCGACGACGTCGCGACCGCGATGTGGGCTGCGAGCGCACTCGTCGGCGCGACGTCGGCGAGTGCGGCAGCGCCGTCGAGCGGGTGCGCCTCGCCGAGCCGGATCTCGGCGCCGGGGATCTCTGCGCGGACCGCCGCGACGAATTCGCGCCCGAGCACCTCGCCGAGGAACAGCCCGCCGACTCCGCGCACCCGCGAGTCGGACACGTTCAGTTCGCCGACTCGGCGGAGACCGGCGAAGACGGATGTCGCGAGCTCGCGCGCGCCGTCGGCGACGATGCGCTCGGCGACCGCATCGCCCGCGGCGGCCGCGTCGGCGACCGCACGCGCGTACGACGCGACGCGCTGCACACGCGAGGGGTCGCCCTGCAGTTCGATGTAGGCGGCCTCGAGGTCGGGGAAGTCTGCACGCACGGCCTCGGTCAACGCCGTCGCGCTGCCTCGGCCGTCGTGGGCGCGCATGACGGCTTCGAGTCCGGCCCGGCCGAGCCAGTACCCGCTGCCCGCATCGCCCATGATGTAGCCCCATCCGTCGACTCGGGCGATGTCGGTCGCGCCGGCGGCGAGCGTCACGACGCCGGTGCCCGCTGCGACGACGACGCCCCGCTCATCGCCGAGCGCGCCGAGGTAGGCCGTGATGGAGTCGTGGGCGAGGTGCACGCTGCGAGCGCCGATCCGCGCACCGGCGGCGAGCAGGGAGCCGGCGTCGGACTCGTCGTCGGTCAGCCCCGACACCCCGAGGCCGATGCGTTCGGCCGTGCGACCCTGCTCGTGAGCCTGCTCGATGATGCGCGCGAGCTGGGGCAGCAGCGGCAGATCGGTGCGGATACCGGGAGCCGACCATTCAGCTGAGCCCGAGGCATCCGTGTGCCTGACCTTGATGCCCGACTGGCCGGCGTCGATCGCGAGGATGGTCGTCGCATTCACGGCTGCGACGCTACCAGTTCACCCGGCCCGCCCATGACCTCGTGATCGCTCCGGCTCAGGGCGCGACCGGCACCGGCGCCGAGAGGTCGTCGATGATGCGGTCGATCTCGGTGAGCGCATAGCGTGCGAGCTCGCGCTGCGCGACATCCGCCGCGCTGCCGGCCTCCTCCTCGAGGTCGCCGATCACGATGATGTTCTCATCGTTCAGGGTGTTGGCGGGCGCCGTGTAGTTGAAGCTGCCGACGATGATGAGCCGCTCGTCGATCACCATGAGCTTGTGGTGGAGCTTGCGCACGCCGGTGTTGCGGCGGTTCGCGAACAGCTCGATGTCGCCGTGGCCGAGGTCGCTCGTCGCCGCCCACTTCGCGGCGCCCTGGTCGCGGTCGAGCACGCCGCGGATGCGCGAGACGAGGGGGCGCAGACGGATCATGGTGTCGTCGATGCCCGACGACTGGGCGAAGGTGAACATCGCGAAGTCGATGCTGTCGCGAGCCTTCAGCATCTGCTTCATGATCTCCATCTCGGGGCCGTGCTGCGGGGCGAAGAGGGGCTTGACCCGCACGTCGGGCAGATCGAACTCCTTCGGCCGCGGCTCGACGCGCTCGTGCAGGTCGCCGAACGTGCCCGAGCGCATCCGCTCGAACTCGCGCAGGTACTCGGCGGCCGCGAGCTGGCCGGTCAGCACGACGACGTGGTTGAGGTTCTGGCCGGCCCCGATGCCGACCTCCTCGTTCTTGCCCGTGTCGGTGAGCGTGAAGTTGGTCGAGCCGGTGAGCACCGCGGCCCCCGGCTTGCCCGAATCGCGCACGATGAACTTCTGGTGGAAGATCTTCGGGTTCAGGTCGCTGATCACGTCGACGCGCGCCTTCAGCAGGGCGCCCATGATGACGCGGTTCTCCTCGTGCGCGCCGGTGACGCCCCACGGGTCTTCGAGCGCTTTCTCCTCGGTGAGGTAGTCGCCCTCGAGGATGACCCGCACCCGCACACCGCGGATCTTCGCCGCAAGGATCGCCTGGGCGATCGGCCGCGAGTCGATCTCCTGCACGGCGATGGCGAGGCTGTGCTCGGCGTCGTCGATGAAGTCGCGGATCGCCTGGTCGAGATCGTCGGGGCCGCCGACCGCCATCGGCCCCATGTAGAGCTCCACTCCCCCGATGCTGACCGACATGGCGCGCTCCTCTCATGAGTGATCCTCATACGCAGCGTCGACCTCACGACGCGGTGCGGCATCAGTGCCCGCCCGGAGCGACGGCGCATCGCCGCTGCGACCGCCGCCGCTACGCTGGCTGACCATGAGTGCTCCCATCGTCATCTCGGGCCCCGCCGCCTGGAACCGCATCGTCTACCTCGAGCGCCTGCCCGAGCCGGTGCCGCACATGCAATTCGCGCTCGATGACTACGAGACCGTCGGCGGCACCTCGGCGGGCAAGGCGCTCGGGCTCGCGGGCCTCGGCCGTACCGTGCTGCTGCACACCCTCCTCGGCGACGACGACGAGGGCCGGCGCGTGCAGGGTGCGCTCGAGGCATCCGGCGTCGATCTCGACGCCCTGCCCGCCGCGCGCACCGAGAGCCACCTCAACCTCATGACGCACGCGGGCGAACGCGTTTCGCTGTACCTGAGCGCTCCCGACGACCCGGGCACGCCGCCGTCGGCGGAATTGACGCAGGCGATGACGGATGCCCCGGCGATCGTGCTCGACCTCTCGGCCCGTTCGCGCGGACTCATCGACGCGGCGCGCGCCACGGGTCGGCCGATCTGGACCGACATCCACGACTACGACGGCAGCGCCGAGTTCCATAGCCCGTTCATCGACGCCGCCGACTGGATCTTCATGAACGCCGACCGCATCGGCGACGACCCGCGGCCCTTCATGCGGGAGTGCGTGCGAAGCGGGGCATCGGTCGTCGTCTGCACCCTGGGTGCGCAGGGCGCGATCGCGATCGGTCGCGACGACGGCGAGCGGATGTCGCAGACCGACGTCGCCGCCGTCCCCGTCGAGGTGCTCGACACCAACGGGGCCGGCGACGCCTTCATGGCGGGCGTGCTCGACGCCCACCTCGGCGGCGCCTCACTGGCAGAGGCACTCGAGGCGGGTGCCCGGCACGCCGCGACGGTGCTCACCACCCGGCACCTGCACCCCGTGCTCGACGGGGTGCTCGTCCCGTCGGTCGAGTAGCGAGCGAAGCGAGCGTATCGAGACCCGCCGAACCCTCCCCACTCCTCCTCCACAGGTGACTCTCGACCCCCGTTCTCCACAGCTGCATATGCAGGTCAGCGGCTATTTCCGCCGGGGCCGCAATGTCGGTGGTCGCCTGTAGCGTCGAAGACATGGAGCACCGCCTCGCCACCCGCATCGCAGAGGTCGCCGATCGTGTCGGCGACCTCCTCGATGCCGCGAGCGGGGCGTCGAACCCGGTGACGCCTCTAGCGACGGCGCCCGACCTCGAACTCCTCGCCATCGTCGCCGAGGTCGAGCGGCTCGGTCGCATGACCGACGCCCTACGCGTCCATGCGGCGGGCGAGGTCGAGCACCGGTCCCGACCTTCGCTGGGTCGCGAGGGGCTCGCCGCGAAGAAGGGGTGCACCAGCGCCGTCGAACTCCTCGAACGCCTCACTCGCGTCGCGTCGCCCACCGCGCGTGCGCGGCTCAAGCTCGGGGCGGCGGTCCGTCGAACGTCCACGCTGCTCGGCGACTCGATGCCGCCCCGCTTCGAGCAGGTCGCCGACGGCCTTCGCACCGGTGAACTCGGCATCGATTCTGCGGGCCTGATCACGAAGGCGCTCGACGCGGTGCTTGTCCGCCACGCCAACGGCGACCTCGACGGGGTGCGCGCTGCCGAACACGAACTCGTCTGTGCGGCGATCGGTGTCGCCCCCGTGGCGGGCGCCGCGGTCATGGCCCCCGCGACCGCCGCCAAGACCCGCCTGCAGGCCGCCGTGTGGTCCGAGGTCCTCGATCCCGACGGCGCCGAACCGTCGCACCGGCAGTGGGCGGCTCGCGGTTTCGAGCTCCTCCCCGCTCGCGACGGCCTCGTCCCGGTGCGTGGCGCCCTGCTGCCCGAAGTCGCGGGCATGGTGCGACGGGTATTCGATTCGATCACCAACTTCCGGCAGTCGACCGGGTTCATGCCCGTCGCTGATCCGACCGCCGCTCCAGACGCGGCCGGCGACGAGCAGCCGGAGCCCGAGGCATCCGTTCGCAGAGACCCACGCACCCGAGCCCAACGCCAGCACGACGCGATCGCGACCGTGTTCGACATCGCAGCACGGGCCGATGAGCTCCCGACGCTCGGCGGTGCGTCGCCGACGATCGTCGTCACGGTGCTCGCCGACGACTTGCGCGCCGCTCACGGCGTCGGCCACGTCGATGGCGTCGACGAACCGATCTCGATGCGAGCCGTCGAACAGCATGCGAGCGCGAACGGCATCCAGCGCGTGACGCTCACCGCCAACGGCCGGATCGTTGGCATCGGCACGACCGAGCGTTGCTTCAACCGCGCACAGCGTCGTGCCCTCGCCGCACGCGACGGCGGCTGCATCATTCCCGGGTGCGACACCCCGGCGTGGGCCACCGAGGTGCATCACGTCCTTCCCTGGTGGCATGGCGGCGCCACCCACACTGACAACGGTGTGCTGCTGAGGCTGTCGCGTGAATGTGTCGGGGGGGCGACGGGTTGCAGCGTTCCGGGGCGTGCTGGGGTCGCGGGCCGCGAGTGCTTAGGCGAGGCTGGCG
>NZ_JBSHJY010000039.1:0-28026 GCF_053619715.1 Agromyces sp. NPDC055520
GAACGCACATTCACAACCATAGTTAATTATGGTCTGATCAGGCATTCATTGCACATTCGGCACGCCGAGTCGCCCAGGATTCACGCGACAGCCTCTGCTCTGCTGGTTCCACCACCGCAGCATCGACAGCTCGGGGTGGCGCATTCGCATGGTCTCCGGTGCGCCCGAGGTCATGCCACCGCCCGGCATGGGGCCGCAGCAGTGGCACACGTCGACGGTGTCGCCGGCTCGGCGTGCCGCTGCGCTCGCCCGCCGACGCGACGGTCCGACCGGCACCACCGCGGTCGCCTGAAGCGAAAGGGCTCAGCTGGTGCAACCAGCATGATGAAGCCAGCCTGCCGAACCCCCTATCGTGGCGTGATCACGCCGCGCGCAGCCGCTCCGCCCGTGCGAGGTTCGCCTCGAGCTCGTCGCGCGTCTGCGGCGTGACGTACGCCGGCTGATCGCGTTCGACGCGCCAGCTCTCGGAGAGCGGGCCGACCACGACCGAGTCGTACCCCAGGTCGTCGAACAGTGCGGTGACGAGCGCCGCGGCGTCGTCGAAGTCGCTCGCGGTCGACAGCGCCCGGCGACCGGGAGTTCCGGCGGGGGTCCCGTCGGTGAGGATCGACGCCGCCGTGATGTTGTTGAAGCCCTTGGCGACCTTCGACTCGGGCAGGTGCGCCTGCAGCAGCCCCGAGACCGTGGCCTCGCCCGAGTCGAGTTCGGCGATGCGGCCGTCTCGCTCCCAGTAGTAGTTGTTCGTGTCGATCACGATCTTGCCGGCGAGCGGCCGGGCCGGAATCTCGCGGTACGCCGTGAACGGCACCGACACGATGACGAACTCCCCCGCCGCGGCGGCCTCGGCTGCGGTGCCGGCGGTCGCGTTCGGGCCGAGTTCGGCGACGAGATCGGTGAGCGTCTCAGGGCCGCGCGAGTTCGCGATCGTCACGCGGTGGCCGAGGCCGATGAGCCCGCGTGCGAGGGTTCCGCCGATGTTGCCGACGCCGATGATTCCGATGCGGGTGGGTGCGATGTTCGTCATGCTCGGGTGCAACGCATCCGCCGTCGTTTGATTCCAGCGGATGACGAATCACGTCACGAATCACGTCACGTCGGCTCGATGCCGGTCGTTCGCAGCTCGCGCGCCGCGGCGTCGCGCAGGGCCGGCGCGACCTCCTCGGCGAAGTGCACGATCGTGTCGGGGTCGTCGCTCGCGAGGATGAACGTGCCCACGCCGTCGTCGACGACGTAGGGCATGAGTTGCTCGACCCACTGCTCCGCCGGGCCGTCCAGGAACCCGCCGCCGGTACCGGCGCCGAACCGGCCGCCGATGTTCACGAGCCGCCGGATCTCGCGGGGGTCGCGACCTGCCTCGATCGCGGCCGCGTCGATTCGGGCGTTGCCCGCCGCGTAGTCGCCGGGCTGCATGCGGCCGAGCGAGGGCAGCCAGCCGTCGCCCTTGCGGCCGATGAGGCGCAGCATACGCGGCTTCAGTGCGCCGATGATGATCGGGATGTCGTGCGCCGGCGTCGGCCCGCGCTTCGCGCCGTCGATCCGGTAGTAGGTGCCGCCGACCTGGAGGCGGGCTCGCTCGCCGTGATCCCAGACGCCGCGGATCACGTCGATGGCCTCGGAGAGCGCGTCGACGGCTTGCCCCGGAGTGAGCTTGCGGCCGCCCATCGCCTCGATCGCGTCCCAGAATCCGCCCGCGCCGAGGCCGAGCTCGAAGCGGCCGCCCGAGAGCAGGTCGAGACTCGCGGCTGCTCGGGCGAGCACGGCAGGTGGTCGCAGCGGCAGGTTCGTGACGTTGGCGGCGAGACGGATGCGCTCAGTGCGTGCCGCGACCCAGGCGAGCAGCGTCTGGGTGTCGTGGAACGCCGGCTGATACGGGTGGTCCTGGAACGTGACGAGGTCGTAGCCCGAAGCCTCGCTGAGCTCGGCGAGTCGCACGGCGAACTGCGGCGGGTCGTTCTTCGGCGTGATGAAGGTGCCGAACTGCAGGTCGTGGCCGTAGTACATCGTGCTCCGATCGATCACCGAAGGCCCGGCCGACCGAGACGGAGCGCTCGGCCGGCCGAGGGCCGACTACTTCTGGTCGGAGGCCGGAGCTGCCTTGTCGGCGGCAGCGGATGCCTCGCCGGTGACCGTTTCCGCGGCAGCGGAGACATCCTCGACGACGACCTCTTCCGCGACGACCTCTTCGACGACGACGGGCGCATCGGCGAGCGGTGCGACATCGGCCGCGTCGGTCGCTTCAGCCGTCTCGACGGCGGCGAGCTGCTCGGCCTCGGCGGCGGCGATCATCTCGTCGAACGCGGCGTCTTCGGCAGCGGCGAGCGCCGCGGCATCCGCGACGGCGATGGCCTCGGCGATGCGAGCGCTGCGAGCGAGTGCGTGCACGGCGAGCGCGACGACCGCGGCGATCGCGCCGGCGGCGATCAGCAGGCCGGCGATCGTCGTGGACGACTGCGCGGTGAGCAGACCGGCGACGTCTTGCGAGCCCGAGGTGTAGAACTCGATCTGACTTGCGGTCGAAGTGTTCAGGAGCCAGTAGCCCCCGCCGATCAGGGCCACTGCCGCGACCCAGAGCAGGATCAGCGGCACGTTGACCTTGGAAGTGGCGGTTGAGTTCACGGTGTTGACATCCTTCGCAGTCGGTGAAGGCCGGTGCGGCCTCGCAAAACGGTACTGGCCGAGCCTATGCGTGCGCTATGCCTCAGGGGAACACCCCGATGGCTGCGCCGGCTCAGATCGCCCGATGGTCGACGAACGCCATGCGCGGCCCGCGCCGCGGGCGCCCGGGCACCCCGGCCGCCTCGAGCAGCCGCACGACGCGGTGCCGGTGACCGCGCCACGGCTCGAGCACCTCGATCATCTCGTCGTCGCTCATGTCCCGGCCGGCGAGCGCGTGCCCGACGAAGTTCGAGAGGTGGTAGTCGCCGACCGAGAGCGCATCGGCGTCGCCGAGCGCGCGCTGGGCGACCTCGGCGACGGTCCACGGGCCGACGCCGGGCATGAGGGTGAGGCGAGCCGCGGCATCCACCGGGCTCATGGCGACGACCGCTTCGAGCTTGTCGGCGTACCCCGCGGCGTTCTGCAGAGTGCGCGCCCGCTTCGGGTCGACGCCGGCGCGATGCCATTCCCAGCTGGGAATCGTGCGCCACACCTCGGGCGAGGGCACGACCCGCATCGGCCGCGGCGTCGGGCCGGGCGCCACGCTGCCGAACCGGGTCAGCAGCCGGCGCCACGAGTCGTGCGCCTGCAAGCTGATGACCTTCTGCTCGAGGATCGCCGCGGCCAGCGCCTCGAAGACCTGCGCCGTGCGTGTGATGCGCAGGCCCGGGTTGCGCCGGTGCGCGTCGGCGAGCAGGGGCAGACGGGGGTCGAATCCCGCCGGGTCGTCGAGGTCGCCGAGCATCTCGGGCGCCTGCGCGACCGCCACCGCCGCGCCGGGCCCCCAGCCCTCGCAACGCAGCGTCTGGGCGTCGAGCCGGGTCAGCCGCAGCGTCGCGTCGCCCTCGGCGGTGCGCGTCGTGCGCCACGCCGATCCGGCCGCGTCGAACAGGAAGGAGGGATCGCCGCCGCCGCGCCGCAGCGCACCGAGCGTCTGTTTCAGATCGGTCGGATGCCGCGGCCGCCAGTCGAGGGCATGGTCGGCGATCACCGTTCCAGTGTGACGCACGTGGCTGACAGCCGGCGCGGGCTACTCGGCGGTCGCGGGCGCGACGACCGGCTGCGCCTTCTGCGCGACGATGCGGCTGCGCAGCGCGAGGAAGAGCAGCACCATGCCCGCGGTGAGTGCGATGTGGCCGAGACCGGCGATGCCGGCGATCATCGCGGTGGACTCCTCGCCCATGACCGTGAGCGAACCGTGCCAGATGAGCATCGCCGAGGTCACGAGCACGCCCGCGTTGTAGACCCAGAAGAACCACTCGAAGAGATCGCTCTTCGAGATGACGAAGACCTTCTCGATCACGAGCACGATGAGCAGCACGATGAAACCGAGCGTCAGCAGGTGCGTGTGTGCCAGGCCGAGCTGGGTGAACTGCCCCTCGGGGAAGTCGTTGGCCTTCGTGAACTCGCGGTAGAACAGGCCGGAGCCGACACCGATGATCATGTACGCGAACGCTGCGTAGAACAGTTTCTGCATGGCGGGTTCCCTTCGTGGACGATTCGTGCGACAGGAGGCACGGCACAGGAGCATCGAGCCTCATCTCGATACTCCTCCGTCGACGGTCGATCGCGCATCGAACGAAAGGTTGAACCGCCGGTTCAGCTCGGCCGCACGACCACCGTTCGAGTTCCCTCTCCGTGGTCGATCGTGAACGTCAGGATGCGCGTCTCGGCATCCCACAAGACGATCTGGCCGCCCTCGACGACGCCGCCGTCGGGGAAGCCGGCCGCCGGCAGGTACACCTCGCTCGGCGTGTTCGCACCGGCGTTCGCATCGGGCATGACCGAGATCTCGAGCGAGTCGGGCGTCGAGTTCCACGTGCGCAGCTGCCCGGCGATCGCCCGCGGGTAGGGCCGGTCGAGCACGGTCACCAGGTTGCGCGGCGTTCCGTCTTCTTCGTAGGGCCCCCATGAGCCGTCGTCGCGCGACCAGTAGGCGACGCCGATGCCCGAGGCATCCGACGTCGAATACACGAGGTCGACGTAGTCGAGCGCGCCCGGCAGCGTCGTGTCGAGACCGAACTCGCCGAGGATGACCGGTACGCCGCCGAGCGCCTCGGCCGTGCGCAACGTGTTCGAGCGCCACGCGGCGACCGTCGTCTTGACGAGGTCGCGCGAGGTGCCGCTGAAGCCGTCGCCGAGGTCCATCGGCAGGGGGTAGAGGTGTGGGCAGAAAGCGATGCGCGGGTCGCCCTCGCGCGGGTCGTCGACGGCGCCGAGGCCGCTCGGCAGGCCCCAGTTGAAGCCGAGCGCCTGCGGCTCCAGGCAGGCCCACGTGTCGTCGTCGACCTCGCGGATCGCGTCGACCGACTTCTGGTAGAGCGCCGTGAGCGGCCCGGCTTCGAACGCCGGGCCCTGCACGGTGCCGCCGTACGGCTCGTTCATGAGGTCGTAGGCGACGACCGTGTCGTTTCCGGCGAACCGCTCGGCGACGACGCGCCAGGCGCCCGCGTAGTGGTCGGTGAGTTCGGGATGCGTGCCGGTCGTGTTCCAGAAGTTGTCGAACGCGCGAATGACCCCGGGCTCGAGGTAGTAGAGCTCCCATTGGTCGTTGTGCCCCACGGGCAGGCCGTCGAGCTCGGTCGCCCAGAGCGGCGCGCCGTTGCCGTTGTCGCCCTCGGGTGTGATGCCGGGGCCCCACAGGTCTTGGTGCATGTCGAGCATGACGTGGTAGCCGCGCTCTTCGTACCAGCCGACCCGCTCTTCGACATCGTCGAGGTAGCCCTGGTCGTAGACACCGGGGCTCGGCTCGACCTTGCGCCACGAGATGAGGAACCGCACGAAGTTCGTGCCCATGTCGGCATACTCCTGCTCGAGGTCGGCCTCGGTGAAGTCGGGCATGCCGTCGGGGGAACCCTTCGCGCTGCCCGCCGTCGAGAAGCCGTGCTGCACGAGCGCCCGCCCGTCGGCGTCGGTGATGAACGAGGCGGCCGATGCCGGCCCTGGTGTGCGTGTCGCGGCGGCGACGCCGCCCACGACGATCAGCGCCGCCAACCCTGCTGCGACGGTGCTTCGAGCGCCTGGCATCCAGTCCTCCTTGACGTGTGTGAGGGGGAGGCTATCATTCAACGCATGTCGACTAGGACAATTGACCCACATCGCCTCCACCGAGTCGGTTGGTCGGTGCTCGCGTCGCTCGTCGCGCTCGCGATCCTCGTCGGCGTCTGGCCGCTCACGGGTGCACTCACCACCTGGGTGCCGTTGCTCGCCGTGCCCGCCGCCGCCGGACTGCCCTTCCTCATCCCCGCATTGCGGCTCATGCCGCTCGGCGACCTCACGTGGGCCTTCTGGTTCGCGGATGTCGCGGGGGTGCTGATCATGCTCCTGACCGCGTCGGTCATGCTGCGAGCACCGAAGCGTCGTGCCGTGCCCCACCCCGGCCGCGCGTTCGGCCGCGGCGTCTGGGTGACGACGGTCGCGGTCGTGGCCGGCAACCTCGTGCGCGGCGTCTTCACGAGTTTCATGGTGCATTCCGATTTCGGCACCTATCTCGGCATGCTCGCGGCGAACGTCGTGATCTCGGCGATCACGGGTGCGCTGCTCGGCCTCGTGGTCGGGGCGGTCGCGGCGATCGTCGCGGCCACCGGGCGCCGCGCCGCCGAAGGCGCGAGCGAAGCGGATGCCGCGGCCGACTCGCAGCCCGTCGGGCACGACGCCGGCGCCGAGGCATCCGTCACCGCCTGAGGCGCATCGCTCGCATCAGCGCGGCGCGAACGCCGCGTGGAAGATCGCCCAGGCGCGCTGCGCGACGGCCCGACGTTGCTCGGCATCGGTGCGGGCGAGCAGGTCGGCGAGCATCGAGACGGCGAGCAGCACGTCGGCGTCTTCGACCGCGTCGCCGATGCGCCCGGCAGTGCGCTCGCGCGCGACGACCCGCCCGACGATGGCCGCGAGCCGCGAGCCGAGGTGCTCGACCCGCTCGTCGTGCTCGTGCTGCCAGATGAGGTCGATGAGCGCGGTCGACATCACCGCCTGCCCGATGATCGCCTCGAGCAGTTCGTCGAGGGTCGCGCTTTCGGGTTCGACGGTGGCCTCGAGCTCGTCGATGTTCTCGTCGAAGACGGCGACTGCGAGCGCCAGGCGATCGGGGAAGTGGCGGTAGAGGCTGCCCTGGCCGACGCCCGCCTTCTTGGCGATCGCGTTGAACGGGCCCTGCAGGCCGTCGGTCGCGAAGACCTCCCGCGCGGCGGCGATGATGGCACGCCGGTTCTCGGGGCCGGCGCTCGGCCCGCGATTGGCCTTGCGCGCCTCGGAGGTTCCCGTCCCACGTTCAGGCACGAGTGTTACCTTACTACCGGACAGGTATGTCCGGTATGGCTTCGCACCGCATCGAAGAGAAGGAAACACGCCATGAACACCCCCAAGACCCTCTCGGGCGACGACTCGATCAAGACCTGGCTCGAGCACCCGGTCGGCGGCCCCATCATCCGCGACCTGCTCGCGCAGGCCGGCCAGGACCCCGACGTCATGAAGCCCGTGCAGCGACTCGCGATCAAGCGCCTCGTCAAGCTCAGCAAGGGCGAGTTCAGCCAGGAGATGGTCGACCAGCTCGTCGCGCGCGCAGCCGCCGGCGAGGTGCCGGCGGCTGCAGCGGATGCCTCCGCCGAGGCGGCAGAGCCCACCTCCGAATCGGCAGACACCATCCCCGAGGTCGAGCGCCCCGAGTGGGTCGAGCGCCTCGACCAGGGCCGCTTCGCCGGTAAGACGGTCATCGTCACGGGCGCAGGCTCGGGCATCGGCCGGGCCACGGCATCGCGCGTCGCCCGCGAGGGCGGCCGTGTGATCGCCGTCGACGTCTCGCAGGAGCGCCTCGACGATTTCGCGTCCGAGCACGCAGGCGCCGAGATCGTGACCCTCGTGGCCGACATCACCGACGACACGAAGGTCGCCGAGATCGTGGCGGCAGCCGGCGACCGCATCGACGGCCTCGCGAACATCGCCGGCATCATGGACGACATGACGCCGATCGGCGAGCTCACCGACGCCGTCTGGAAGCGCGTCTTCTCGGTCAACGTCGACGGCACGATGAAGCTCATGCGCGCCGTCGTGCCCGTCATGGTCGCGCGCGGCACCGGTTCGATCGTCAACACCGCCTCCGAGGCGGCACTCCGCGGCTCGGCAGCAGGCGTCGCCTACACGGCGTCGAAGCACGCGGTCGTCGGCCTCACGAAGTCGACGGCGTTCATGTACGGCCCGAGCGGCCTGCGCGTCAACGCGGTCGCCCCGGGCCCGACCATCACGAACATCGAGGCGAAGTTCGCCTCGCCGCTCGGCGCCGAGCGCGTGCAGCTCGCGATGACGATCCTTCCGGATGCCGCAGAGGCCGAAGCCCTCGCGGCATCCATCACCTTCCTGCTCAGCGACGACGGCGTGAACATCAACGGCGTCGTGCTCGCGAGCGACGGCGGCTGGTCGGCGGCATAGTCGAGCGCCCTGCACCTGCCCGCCCCGTACGATGCGGGGATGGGAACCACGCACCCTTCGAACACCGAACTCGTCGACGCCGCGCTCGGCCACCTCGAACGCCTCTACGTCTTCCCCGAGGTCGCCGACACCACCGGTGCCGCGATCCGCGAACTCGAGCGGGCCGGGTCGTTCGCGGGCCTCGACGAGGCGGAGTTCTGCGCCCGGCTGACCGCCGAACTGCAGTCGCGCACGAACGACAGGCACCTGCGGGTGCGGGTGCGGACGCAACCGGCCGCCGGGAACTCGGGGCGGAGTCAGGAGGAGGTCGTCGCCGCCCTCGTCGCGACGTTCCGCGACGACAACTGGGGCATCGCGAAGGTCGAGCGCCTCGACGGCAACATCGGCCTCATCGACCTCCGCATGATCGTCGACGCCTCGCTCGCCGGGCCGGCGATCGCCGCCGCCATGGAGCTCGTCTCCCGCACCGACGCCCTCGTCTTCGACCTGCGGGCCTGCCTCGGCGGTTCGCCGAACGCAGTGCAGTCGTGGATCAGCCATCTCACGGCCGACGACGAGACGCAGCTGAGTTCCGTGGAAGAACGCGGGAGCGCATCGCTGCGCCAGTACTGGACGCTCGCCGACGTACCCGGCCCGCGCTACCTCGACCGCGACGTCTTCGTGCTGACGAGCGGAACCACCTTCTCGGGTGCCGAGCAGCTCGCCTACGACCTGCAGGCGATCGGCCGAGCGACGATCGTCGGCGCGACGACGGGCGGCGGCGCGCACCCCACCCGGTTCATCCCCATCTCGGACACGGTCGAGATCACCGTGCCGTTCGCCCGCGCCGTCAACCCGATCACCGGCACGAACTGGGAGGGGGTCGGCGTCGTCCCCGACATCGCGATCGATCCCGCCGTCGCGCTCGAGGCCGCGCTCGACGAGGCCCGTCGCCGCAACGGAGATCGACGAGCCGCCGGTTGAGCCCCGGCACGTGGCGTCCGAGTACGCTGCTCGACATGCGCTTCGGAACCCTCGATTTCACGCCCGCCGCCGTCTCCCCTGCGTTGGTCGCGGCGCCGACGGCCGCCGCGATCGGCACGATGCAGGCAGCGGATGCCGCGGGCGTGCTGGTCTCGGCGATCGACGCGGGCCTGGCCGACACGGCCGCCTTCTGCGAGCACTACGAGGTGTCGATGGCCGACGGCGCGAACTGCGTCATCGTGCAGGCCCGGCGCGGCGAGCGCACCTGGTACGCCGCATGCCTCGTGCGCGGCGTAGACCGGCTCGACGTGAACGGCGCAGTGCGCCGGCACCTCGACGCCCGCAGGCTCTCGTTCGCACCGATGGACGCGGCGGTCGAACTCACCGGCATGGAGTACGGCGGCATCACGCCGATCGGCCTGCCGGGCGACTGGCCGATCCTCGTCGACGAGTCCGTCGCCGTGCACGAGCGGCTCATCGTCGGCAGCGGCATCCGCGGTTCGAAACTGCTCGTGAGCGGTGCGCTGCTCGCGAGGCTGCCGAACGCCGAAGTGCTGCCGATCGCGCAGGGCTGACCTCGACCGCTTCCGCGTGCTGTCGGCTCGGGGTAGTGTGATCCGACTGGGTCAGGCGACCCAGTCGGATGAACAGCGAGGTTCCCGATGCGCGACGCCCCCACGACGCCACCGAACGATCAGGTCGACGGTACGACCCCGGCGGCCGGCACCGCCCGTCGTTCCGCCCGTCGCCCCCTCGTCGCCGTCATCGCGATGCTCGTGCTGATCGTCGTGCAGGCCGTCGCCGACCCCACCGGTCTGCTCGCGCTCGTCGGCTGGTCGGGCGCTCTGCCGAGCGCGGCGGCCGGCGTCTGGCCGTTCGCGCCGTACCTCGTCTTCATTCCCGTGGTGCTCGGCGTCACCTGGTGGGTCGCGGCCCGCGCGGGCGATCGCTTCTGGACGCTCACGGGCGGCATCGTGCTTGCCGTGCTGCTCGCGCAGGCCTCGGCAGCCCTCGTGATGACGTGGGATCTCGCCGTCGCCGCGTGGGCGGCGGGCTTCGTGGCCGCCAAGGCGGTGCCTGCGGCCCTCATCGTCGCCGCGATCGCGCGCTGGTTCGGCGGGCCGACGGCACGGCAGACCTTCGACCGCGGGGCGCTCTGGGTGCCCGCCGTGATCTTCGCCGCCGTGGCGCCCCTGCTCGCGGGTCTGTGGTGGACGGGCGCCGTATATGCGCCGGGCGTTCCGGTCGCACGTGCCGACCGCGGCATCCTCTCGATGGTCGTCGCCATGCTGCTCATCGCGGCCGCGACCGTGCTCTGCCTGCGCTGGATGCGGGCGCGGGTTCCCGGTGTGCTGGGCGCGTGGCTCGCCGCGCTCGTCGCCGGCGGCCTCGTCGGCATCGTGCAGGCCATCGTCGCCCTCGTCGTCGACGGCGGCTTCGCCGGCGACATCTGGCCGCTCATGGCGGCCTACGTGGCGGTCGCCGACGGGCTCGCCTTCGGTGCCTGCGTCGGCTGGATCGTCGGCGTGAGTGCCGTGGGAGCCGACCGGGTGCACGCGAGTCGCGCCGCGCGCTCGGCACGCGCGTTGCGGGCGCCCGAGCTCATCGTCGGCTCGGTCGCGGTGCTCGCGCTCGGTGCCGTGATCGCGGCGCTCATCGTGCCCGGCGCCACGTCGGCCACAGCGGCCGGTGCCACCGAGCCGCCCGCGGGCTTCCTCCGCTCCGGGGGCTCGATCATCGCCGACGGCGACGGCAACCAGGTGCTGCTGCGCGGCGTCAACGTCAACCAGCTCGTCGACTTCTACCAGCACCGGGCCGACGTGCCGGCGACCCGTCCGCTCACCGAGGCCGACTACGCGGGCATGGCCGAGTACGGCTTCAACGTCGCACGGCTCAACATCTCATGGTCGGCGCTCGAACCCGAGCGGGGCGCCCTCGACCCCGACTACCTCGCGAAGATCACCGACGCGGTGGAGTGGGGCGAGGAGCACGGCATCTACACGGTGCTCGACATGCATCAAGACGGCTGGTGGAACGGCCCCACCGAACACGGCACCGTGTGCCGCCCCGGCACCGAGGAGATGTGGGGCTACGACGGCGCCCCCGAGTGGGCGACGATCACCGACGGCGCACCCCGCTGCCAGTTCACCGGCCGTGACATCTCCCCCGCCGGCAACCGGGCGTTCGAGAACTTCTACTTCGACACCGACGGCGTGCAGACCGCCCTCGCCGAAACGTGGGGCAAGCTCGCCGCCGAGTTCAAAGACGAGCCGATGGTCGCCGGCTACGACCTGCTCAACGAACCCGGCTTCGGCGAGACCGCGCCCGTGACGACCTCGCACCAGCTCGGCCGCTTCTACGACCGCGCGATCGACGAGATCCGGGCGGCGGGCGCCGAGCAGATCGTCTTCTTCGAGCCGAGCATCTTCTGGTCGGGCCTCGGCTTCGACACCGGCCCCGACCCCGGCTTCACGAGCGACGACAACATCGTGTTCTCACCGCACCTCTACGCCGAGTCGATCACGATGGACCGCGATCTCGGCATCCCGCCGATCGTCGGCATCGAGCGTCAGTTCGTGCTCGCGCAGCGCGTCGCCGACCGCTACGGCGTGCCGCTGTGGTCTGGCGAATACGGCTACTGGGGCGACGACGACGATACGCTCGCACGCATGAACCGCTACGCCGACACCGAAGACGAGCACATGCTCGGCAGCGCGTACTGGGTGTGGAAGCAGGCCTGCGGCGACCCCCAGAACGGCATCGGCCCCTACGGCAACGCCCTCATGATGCAAGACTGCGAGACCGGCGGCGAAGCGCCGCCCAAGGCGGGCCTGCTCGAGATCTTGAGCCGCGCCTACCCGCAGTCGGCACCGGGCGTGCTCACCTCGCTCGAGGCCGAAGGCGGGGCGATCGACCTCGCCGGCACCACCGACGTGCAGGGCTGCGGGCTCGAGGTCTGGATCCCCGGCACCACCGAGCCTGATGTCGAGGTCACCGGCATCACGAAGGTCGAGACGAGCGAGGTGCCCGGCGGCTGGATCGTGACGGGCTGCGCCGACGGCGACTACGCACTGTCGAACGCGGGCTAGCCTCGGAGGTATGACCTCAGAGCGTGCACCGAGCGGGCGCGATGCGAGGCGCGACGACGGCCGTCGCGCCTCGCTCACCGCGATGATCGCCGCCGAGCCCGACCGGCTCCGGCGGCGGAGCATCTCGCTCGGTGTCGCGCCGGACGATGCCGAGGATGTCGCGCAGACGGCGCTGCTCCGAGCCTGGCGGTCGATCGAACACCTGCAAGCCCCTGAACCGGGGCAGATGTGCTCGTGGCTCGATGCCATCGCGCGCAACGCGGCGATCGACCTCGCTCGCCAGCGCGCCCGTCGCCCCGTGGCAGAGCTCGACGCGGATCTGCCCGGCGCCGGGAGCGTCGCCGGCGACGTCGAGCTGCGCGTGATCCTCGACGGCGCCCTCGGTGCGATCAGAGCCCTTCCCGATTCCCTTCGCGAGCCGCTGCTCCTCAGCGTGGTCGACGAACTCCCGGCCGCCGAGATCGCTGAACGCCTCGACATCACGCCGGCCGCGGCCAGGCAGCGGATCTCCCGCGCGCGGAAGTCCCTCGCCGAGTGCCGGAAGTCCGGCATGTCGTCGGAAGCTCCCTGACGGATCTCCCGCGACGATCCCCGACGAAAGGGCCGGCCCTGTTCCCCCGGCGGCCGACCCTCCCCCTGCCCCTGCCGTCGGCTCAGGCGGTGCCGAACGGGTTGTCGACGGCGTAGCGCCATCCGTGCTGCTCGTCGTGCACCGCGACGTCCGCGGTCGTGCCGGCCAGCGCGATCTCCGAACCATCGGGGCCGGTGCCCGTGATCGTCCAGTCGGCGACCGCGAGGCCGGTGCTCCCGCTCTGGAAGACGTGGCGAACCGTCATCGTGATCGGCAGGTTCATGCCGAGGAACTGCTCGAGCGCGCCGCGCACGGCTTCCTCGCCCTGCACCGGGTGTCCGGGCGCAGGCACGAACACGACATCGTCGATGTTGAGGGCCATCAGGCCGTCGAGGTCGCGCGCGTTGAACCGGTCGGCGAATGCGAGGTTGAGCTGGTCGAGTGAGGTGACGGTGGTCGCCATGTGAGGGAGCCTTTCTTCAGGAGGCCGGCCTCGTGCAGGCCTCTACAGAGAAAGACGCCGCAGTGCGCGAAGTGTGACATTCGACCGCAGCCGGTTCTGGGAACGCATGTCCGAGCCGCAGACGACAACGGCCCGGCGTCTCGATGAGACCCGGGCCGTTCCACGTTGTGGTGCGCGAGGGGGGACTTGAACCCCCACACCCTTGCGAGTACTGGCACCTGAAGCCAGCGCGTCTGCCAATTCCGCCACTCGCGCACGTGTGGTCGCACCGCAGTGCGTCCAACCACGAGAGACTAACATCTCGCGCCCGTCAAAGCCATTCGAGCCCGGCGGACGCCCCGCGCCGCTCGCCGAGTCGCACGATGAATGCCGCGACGCGCCGAAGGCCCACGGCGCGTCGGCCGTTCTGTCGTGCAACTCGTCACAACTCATCCACATCCCACACCCCACACCCCACACCCCCCACCCCCGTCCCGCCGCCCTCGCCTCCACGATTCCTCCGAGTCGGGCGCGCGCCTCGCGTCGGGCGGGCGCCTCGCAATAGCATCGAGTCGCGGGTCCGTTGCCCCGACCGATGCGACGAAAGGACGCCGTTTGACTCACCCCGAGCTGCCCGACACCGAGCGAGCGGCGCTGCTCCGCGGCATCCGTGCCTATCTCTTCGACCTCGACGGCGTGCTGACGCCGACGGCGACCGTGCACATGCATGCCTGGGCGCGCCTCTTCACCCCCTACCTCGAGCAGCACGGGGCGGCGCCGTACACCGAGGCCGACTACTTCTCGTACATCGACGGCAAGCCCCGCTACGACGGCGTTCGCAGCCTGCTCGCGAGCCGCGGCATCCACGTGCCAGAAGGCGACGTGACCGACGCGCCGACCGAAGACACCGTGCACGGACTCGGCAATCGCAAGAACGAGGCCTTCAACCAGACCCTCGCCGACGAGGGCGTGGCCGCGTACCCGGCGAGCGTCGCCTT
Organism: Agromyces sp. NPDC055520; assembly: GCF_053619715.1. Lineage (NCBI taxonomy): Bacteria > Bacillati > Actinomycetota > Actinomycetes > Micrococcales > Microbacteriaceae > Agromyces > Agromyces sp. NPDC055520. The sequence goes on from NZ_JBSHJY010000039.1 coordinate 14,143, forward strand.
CCTCGACGCGGTGCAAGCGAGCGGATGCCTCGTGGCCGTCGTCTCGAGCTCGAAGAACGCCCCATCGGTGCTGGCGGCGGCGGGGCTCGCCGATCGCTTCGAGGTCGTCGTCGACGGCGCGGTCGCGGCGCGCGACGGGATCCCGGGCAAGCCCGCCCCCGACACCTTCGAGCGGGCGGCCGAGCTGCTCGGCGTGCCGACGACGGCGTGCGCGGTCGTCGAAGACGCCGAGTCGGGCGTCACCGCCGGCGCGACGGGCGAGTTCGGCGTCGTCATCGGCGTCGATCGCGGCGTCGGCCGCGCCGCGCTCGAGGCGCTCGGCGCCGCCATCGTCGTCGACGAGCTCGACGAGCTGATCCCGTTCATCCCGCTCCCTGAGCCTGTCGAAGGGCGCTGGTCCGACTCTCGCGCTTCGACAGGCTCAGCGACCGCCACTCGACCAGCGAACGACCCCCTCCGAGAGGACGACGAATGAGGTTCGCCGATCACGACCCGTTGAACCGCACGCGGTTTCCGATCGACGAGTGGGCGCTCGTGGAGACCGAGTTCGTCGAGGCCGACATGGGTCGCACCGAGACGCTCTTCGCCGTCGGCAACGGGTACCTGGGCCTGCGGGGCAACGTCGAAGAGGGGCGCGACGGCCACGTGCACGGCGTCTTCGTCGACGGGTTCCACGAGACGTGGCCGATCAGGCACGCCGAAGAGGCCTTCGGGTTCGCCCGGGTCGGCCAGACCATCGTGAACGCGCCCGACGCGAAGGTGATCCGCCTCTACGTCGACGACGAGCCGCTCGTGCTCACCGTCGCCGAGCTGCTCGCCTACGAGCGCCGCCTCGACTTCAGGCTCGGCGCGCTCAGCCGTTCGATCGTGTGGCGCACGCCGTCGGGCAAGCGCGTGCTCATCACGAGCCGGCGCATGGTGAGCTTCACCGACCGCCACCTCGCGGTGCTCGACTACGAGGTCGAGCTGCTCGACGCCGATGCCGCGGTGACGATCTCGAGCCAGATCCTGAACCGCCAGGACGGGCGCGACGAATACCGCTCGGGCGTGCCCGAGGCCGCGGGCAGCTTCGACCCGCGCAAGGCCGAGATGTTCAACGAACGGGTGCTGCAGCCGCGTGTGAAGCGGGCCGACGACGGGCGCTACATCCTCGGCTACCAGACCACGAACTCGGGCATGACGATCGCGGTCGGCGCCGAGCACCACATCGCGACCGAGAACCACTTCACCGAGTCGAGCGTGATCGGCGACGATCTCGCCAAGCACATCTACCGGGTGCGCGCCCAGCAGGGCAAGCCGATCCGCGTCACCAAGACGGTCAGCTACCACACGGCGCGCACGGTGCCCACGCGCGAGCTCGTCGACCGCTGCGATCGCACGCTCGACCGCGCCGGCGAACTCGGCATCGCCGAGCTGTTCACGCAGCAGCGGTTGTGGCTCGACGACTTCTGGGCGCGCTCCGACGTCGAGATCGAGGGCCAGGCGGCGCTGCAGCAGGCCACGCGGTGGAACCTCTTCCAGCTCGCGCAGGCCACCGCCCGAACCGACGGCGACGGCGTCGCCGCCAAGGGCGTCTCGGGCTCGGGCTACGGCGGGCACTACTTCTGGGACACCGAGATCTACGTGCTGCCGTTCCTCAGTTACACCGCGCCGGTCGTCGCGCGCAACACGTTGAGATTCAGACAGCGGATGCTTCCTGCCGCACGCGCCCGCGCGCTCGAACTCAACCAGCACGGGGCCCTGTTCCCCTGGCGCACGATCAACGGGCAGGAGTCGAGCGCCTATTACGCGGCCGGCACCGCGCAGTACCACATCGATGCCGACATCTCGTACGCCCTCGGCAAGTACGTCGCGGCCACGGGCGATGAAGACTTCCTCGCGCGCGGCGCGATCGACATCCTCGTCGAGACCGCCCGCATGTGGGAAGACCTGGGCTTCTGGCGATCCAACACGATCGACGACGTGTTCCACATCCACGGGGTCACCGGCCCCGACGAGTACACGACCGTCGTCAACGACAACCTGTACACGAACGTGATGGCGCGGGCGAACCTCGCCGCCGCGGCATCCGCCGTCGACAATCTGCAGGTGACCGACCAGGCCGCCTACGAGCGCATCGTCGAGCGGCTCGCGGTGACGCCGGCCGAGGTCGCGAGCTGGCGGCGCGCGGCCGCGCACATGCACATCCCGTATGACGAGCAGCTCGGCATCCACCCGCAGGACAGCGCCTTCCTGCAGAAGGAGCTGTGGGACCTCGAGGCCACGCCTGAAGACCGTCGGCCGCTGCTGCTGCACTACCACCCGCTCGTCATCTACCGCTTCCAGGTGCTGAAGCAGGCCGACGTCGTGCTCGCGCTCTACCTGCAGGGCGACCGCTTCTCGACCGAGGCGAAACGGGCGAACTTCGAGTACTACGACCCGCTGACGACGGGCGACTCGACGCTGTCGGCGGTCGTGCAGTCGATCATCGCCGCCGAGGTCGGCTACCACGAGCTCGCGATGCGCTACTTCCGCTCCGCCCTCTTCGTCGACCTCGCCGACCTGCACAACAACACCGCCGACGGCGTGCACGTCGCCTCGACGGGCGGCGTGTGGAGCGCGCTCGTGGCGGGTTTCGGCGGGTTCCGCGACCACAACGGCGTCTTCACCTTCGACCCGCGCCTGCCCGACGGCTGGCCGCGACTCACCTTCCGCCTCACGCTGCGCGGCACACGGTTGCGCGTGAGCGTCGAGCCCGACGCGATCTCATTCGCCGTCGAAGACGGCATCGAGGCGAGGGTCAGGGTGCGCGGCGTCGAGGTGGTCGTGACGGCGGAGTCGGATGTCTCGGTGCCGCTCGACGGCCAGGGTCCGCGCCTGCTCGGCGCCCCCACGATGCGCGACGTCACCGGCTCGCGCCGCGCCGACGGCACCCTGCTCACAGCATCGATTCCGACGTTGTCGATCGATGTCGACGAGGCGGACTCGGCGATCCAGCTCGACTGATCACGAGTCTTGCCAGCCCTTCGGGCTACCATGTCACAAGTCACGACAGCGTCGGTGCGAATCTGGAGCGGGAGACCCGTGGGCCTACTGGACAACTTCGAGAAAGGTCTCGAGCGAGCCGTCAACGGCGCGTTCGCGAAGACCTTTCGCTCGGGGCTGCAGCCCGTCGAGATCACCTCTGCCCTGAAGAGAGAGATCGACACGAAGGCCGCAGTCGTCTCTCGCGACCGCGTGCTCGTGCCCAACAGCTTCGTCGTGCGCATGTCGCCCGACGACCACGCCCGCATGACCGGCCTCGGCCCGGCCCTCATCGACGAACTCGTCGACCTCGTGCAGAAGCACGCGGCGAGCCAGCGCTTCCAGTTCGCGGGCGGCATCACGCTCACGCTGCAGGCCGACGAGGGGCTCGCCGTGGGCATGGTGCAGGTCGACTCGCAGAATGTGAAGGGCCAGGTCGCCTGGACCCCGGTGCTCGACGTCAACGGCAAGCGCTACCCGATCATGAAGGGCCGCACGGTCATCGGCCGCGGCAGCGAGGCCGACGTCACCCTCGACGACTCCGGAGCATCGCGCCGGCACGCCGAGGTGCAGTGGGACGGCAGCCGCGCGCGTGTGCGCGACCTGGGTTCGACGAACGGCACCCAGCTCAACGGCAGCCCCGTGAAAGACGCGATCCTCGAGCCCGACTCGGTCATCGGCATCGGCCGCTCGCGCATCACGTTCCGGGTGCTCGCGCAGGCCTCCGGCGGTGCCAGCGGTGCCGGCGGCCGCGGCCGCACCGACCCGGCGACCGAACGCCACGACATGGGCGGGTTCTGGGGGCCCGGCGAATGAGCGAACTGACCCTGCTCGTCCTCCAGCTCGGCTTCCTCGTGCTGCTCTGGGTGTTCATCTTCGCGATCGTCTACGCGCTGCGCAGCGACCTGTTCGGCCAGCGCGTGCGCAAGCTGCAACCCGAGTCGGCCGCAGCCACGCCGAACGCGGCATCCGCCTTTCCTGCGGCTGCCGCCGCGCCGGTGGCGGCGGTCGCGGCCCCGACCTCGCCGGTGGCGTTTCCGGCACCGGGCGGCGGCAACGGGGGCGGCAACGGCAACGAGCTCGCCTCGAGCGAGAACGCCACCCGGCTCGTCATCACGAGCGGCGCGAAGAACGGCTCCGAGTTCCCCCTCGGCCACGACGAGATCACGATCGGCCGTTCGAGCGACTCGGCCATCATCATCCGCGACGACTACACCTCGACCCACCATGCGCGACTCATGCAGTGGAACGGCCGTTGGATGCTGCAAGACCTCGATTCGACGAACGGCACCTTCCTCAACGGCTCCCGAGTGACCGTGCCCACCCCGATCCCGCTCGGAGCCACCGTGAAGGTCGGAGCGACGACGTTCGAGCTGCGACGGTAGCCCATGGCGACCATCAAGGCGAGCGCCGCGGTCTCGCACGTCGGGCGGATCCGCTCGAACAACCAGGACTCCGGTTATGCCGGGCGCCGGCTGTTCCTGGTGGCCGACGGCATGGGCGGCCACGCCGGCGGCGACGTCGCGAGTGCGATCGCCACGCGCCGTATCGCCGAGGCCGACCTCGACTACGAGAACACGACCGAGGCCTCCGCCTCGCTCGAGGGCGCCCTGATCGCCGCCAACCGGCAGCTCGCGGCGACGGTGGCCGAGCACTCCGAGCTCACGGGCATGGGCACGACGGTCAGCGCCGTGCTGCTCGTCGACGACCGCGTCGTCATCTCGCACATCGGCGACTCGCGCATCTACCTCGTGCGGTCTGGCGAGCTCAGCCAGATCTCGACCGACCACACCTTCGTGCAGCGCCTCGTTGACGCCGGCCGCATCACCGCCGAGGAGGCGATGGTGCACCCCCGCCGCTCGGTGCTCATGCGCGTGCTCGGCGATGTCGAGGCGTCGCCCGAGATCGACACGATGGTGCTCGACACCCGCGACGGCGACCGTTGGATGCTCTGCTCCGACGGGCTGTCGGGCGTCGTCTCGTTCGACGAGATCCACGAGTTCATGACGGCCGAGGCCGGCGCCAAGCAGGTCGCCGACCGTCTCGTCAAGGCCTCCCTCGACGGCGGCGCCCCCGACAACGTCACGGTCGTGCTGCTCGACATCGGCGAGCCGCCGGCACCGGCGACCCCGCCGCTCATCGTGGGCTCTGCGGCCGCCCCCCCGGCATTCGGTCAGGCCGCCGAACCGGTTCGGCCACGCGGCATCCGTCTCACGCCGTTCCGTCCGCATCCGGTTCAAGAGACGCACTTCGAACCCGATTCCGAAGACTTCTTCGACGAGATCATCGAAGAGGATGCGCGTCGCCGCAGGCGGCGCCGCTGGATGTGGAGCTTCTGGATCGTGCTGCTGATCGGCGCGATCGTGGCGGCGTTCGCCCTCGGCTACCAGTGGACGCAGACCCGGTACTACGTGGGCGAGTCGAACGGCAGGGTCGCGATCTACCAGGGAATCCAGCAGAACCTCGGGCCGATCTCGTTGCACGAGCTGCACACCGAGACGCAGATCGACATCGCCGAGCTGCGCACCTACGACCAGCAGCGGGTCGAGCAGACCATCAGCGCGGGGTCGTACGCCGAGGCCTACCGCATCGTGCAGCGACTGGAGGAATCCGTTGAGTGATTCCCGCCCCCTGACCCCGCCGAAGGGCACGGCCGCGACCCCGCCCGAGGGCATCCGCCGCATCAGGATGCCGCAGAAGCTGCGCAACCTCGAGTTCTGGCTGCTGCTCGTGGCCTGTCTGATCAACGCCATCGCGATCGTGCTCGTGCAGCTCGGGGCGCTGCGCCGCATCGACACGCAACTCGTGCTGCTCGGCGCCGGGCTGTCGCTGCTCGTCTTCGGACTGCACATCGCGATGCGGTACGTGGCGCGCGACGCCGACCCGTTCCTGCTGCCCATCGCGACGGTACTCAACGGTCTCGGCATCGCCATGATCTACCGCATCGACATCGCCGAGGGCGACACCGGGTGGGAGAGCGCGGCCGTGCGCCAGATCGTCTGGAGCGCAATCGCGATCGCGTGCGCGATCGCGACGATCCTCGTGATCCGCAACCACCGCGTGCTCTTCCGCTACACCTACCTCGCCGGACTCGCCGCGATCATCCTGCTGCTGCTGCCCCTCGTGCCCGGACTCGGGCGCGAGGTGTACGGGGCGCGCGTGTGGATCGGCATCGGCGACATCGCGACCTTCCAGCCGGGCGAGATCGCCAAGATCGCGCTGGCCGTCTTCTTCGCCGGCTATCTCGTGCGCAACCGCGATTCGCTCTCGATGGTCGGCACCAAGTTCCTCGGCATGCAGTTTCCGCGGGCGCGCGACCTCGGGCCGCTGCTCATCGTGTGGGCGCTGTCGATGGCCGTCATCGTCTTCCAGCGCGACCTCGGCACCGCCCTGCTCTACTTCGGCCTCTTCCTCGTGATGCTCTACGTCGCCACGAGCCGGCTCTCGTGGGTCGTGCTCGGGCTGACCCTCTTCATCGGCGGCGCGATCATCGCGAGCCAGACCCTCGACTACGTCGGCAATCGCTTCGCGAACTGGCTCGACCCGTTCGACCCCGCTCGCTTCGACGCCGAGGTCGGCGGCAGCTACCAGCTCGTGCAGGGGCTCTTCGGGCTCGCCAACGGCGGTCTCATCGGCACCGGCTGGGGTCAGGGCCGACCCGACATCACGCCCGTGCCGCAGAGCGACTACATCATCGCGAGCCTCGGCGAAGAGCTCGGTCTCGCGGGGGTCTTCGCGATCCTCGCGCTCTACCTGCTCTTCGTCGCCCGCGGGTTCCGCATCGGCTTCGCGGGTCAAGACGACTTCGGCAAGCTGCTCGGCGTCGGGCTCGCATTCGTCGTCGCACTGCAGGTCTTCATCGTCGTCGGCGGCGTCACGCGGGTGATCCCGCTGACGGGCCTCACGACCCCGTTCCTCGCGGCGGGCGGTTCGTCGCTCGTGGCCAACTGGATCATCGTCGCGCTGCTGCTGCGGCTCTCCGACACGGTCCGCAACCATCCGAGGCTGGTGATCGACGGATGAACCGCGAGCTCAAGCGCGTCTCCATCGTCGCGTTCCTCATGTTCCTGACGCTGCTCGTCTCCTCGACGATCATCCAGTACGTGCAGGCCGATGCCCTCGCCGCCGACCCCCGCAACTCGCGCACGCTCTACGAGAGCTACAACATCGAACGCGGCCCGATCCTCGTGGGCGGCGAACCCATCGCCTATTCGCAGGCCGCCGACGACAACTACAAGTTCCAGCGCATCTACTCCAACGGGCCGCTGTACGTGCCGATCACCGGCTACCTGCCGGTGAACGGCGAGGCGACGGGCCTCGAGCGTTCGCTCAACGAGTACCTGAGCGGTCAGTCGTCGAGCCAGTTCTTCGACTCGCTCAACCGGCTGATCTCGGGTCAGGACCCGATGGGCGCCTCGGTCGAGGTCGCGATCGACCCGGTGCTGCAGCAGGCCGCGTGGGACGCGCTCGGCGACTACACCGGCGCCGTCTACGTCAGCGAGCCGTCGACCGGGCGCATCCTCGCGATGGTCACCAAGCCCACGTTCGACCCGAACGCGCTCGCGTCGCACAACACCGCCGAGGTCACGGCGACCTACGACGGTCTGCTCGCCGACCCCGGCGACCCCCTGTTCAACCGTGCGACGGGCGGCGACATGAACCCGCCCGGGTCGGTGTTCAAGCTCGTCGTCACCGCGGCCGCGCTCGAGTCGGGCAAGTACACGCCCGAGAGTCAGCTGCCGAACCCGGCCACCTTCACCCTGCCCGGCACCGATTCGGTCGTGCGCAACACCGAGGGCGGCAACTGCGGGGGCGGTGCGACCGTGAGCCTCGCGACCGCGCTGCGCCTCTCGTGCAACATCCCCTTCGCCGAACTCGGCATCGAGCTCGGAGACACGGCGATCCGCGAGCAGGCCGAGAAGTTCGGGTTCAACAACGAGTTCCTGATCCCGACGATCACCGAGGCGAGCGTGTACCCGCGAGTGCTCGACGAGGCGCAGACGGCGCTGTCGGCCTTCGGCCAGTACGAGGTGCGCGCGACGCCCATGCAGATGGCCATGGTGTCGGCCGCGATCGCGAACGGCGGCATCGTGATGAACCCGAATCTGGTCGATCAGATCACGGCCCCCGACTTCACCCCGCTCGAGGAGTTCAAGCCGAAGGAGTTCGGCCGGGCGATCAGCGAGGCGACGGCGAACACGATGGTGGCGATGATGGTCAACGGCGTCGAGAACGGGGCCGCGAGTAATGCAAGAATAGACGGCGTCAGCGTGGCCGGTAAGACGGGTACAGCGGAGAACGGCGAGAGTGACCCCTACACTCTCTGGTTCACCGGTTTTGCCCCCGCCGACAATCCTCAGTATGCGATCACAGTGCTCGTTGAGGATGGCGGGGGACTTGGTCAGGAGGGGTACGGCAATCTCATCGCCGCACCCGTCGCAAAGCAGGTACTAGAGGCGGTGCTGAACAAATGAGACCGAGCGCAGGGCTCACCTTCGGAGGGCGCTACGAACTGCAATCCCGCATCGCGATCGGCGGGATGGGCGAGGTGTGGCAGGCCACTGACCTCGTCATCGGCCGCCAGGTCGCGATCAAGATCCTGAAAGACGAGTATCTCGGCGATCCGGGCTTCCTCGAGCGCTTCCGCGCCGAGGCCCGTCACGCCGCACTCGTCAACCACGAGGGCATCGCCAATGTCTTCGACTACGGCGAGGAAGACGGCAGCGCCTACCTCGTCATGGAACTCGTGCCCGGCGAGGCGCTGTCCACGATCCTCGAGCGTGAGCACGTGCTCTCGACCGACAAGGTGCTCGACATCGTCGCGCAGACCGCGTCGGCGCTGCAGGCCGCGCACGCCGCCGGCCTCGTGCACCGCGACATCAAGCCCGGCAACCTGCTGATCACACCCGACGGCCGCGTCAAGATCACCGACTTCGGCATCGCGCGCATCGCCGACCAGGTGCCGCTGACGGCCACCGGTCAGGTCATGGGCACGGTGCAGTACCTCTCGCCCGAGCAGGCGTCGGGCCACCCGGCATCGCCGACCACCGACATCTACTCGCTCGGCATCGTCGCCTACGAGGCCCTCGCGGGCCGCCGCCCGTTCACGGGCGAGTCGCAGGTCGCGATCGCGATGGCGCAGATCAACGAGACTCCTCCCGATCTGCCGGTCACGGTCTCCGAGCCGGTGCGCAACCTGGTCTACGGATGCATCGCGAAGAACCCCGCCGACCGGCCGCAGTCCGCAGCGCACCTCGCACGTGCCGCGACGGCGCTGCGCCGGGGCGACGTGCAGTCCGCCGCTGCCGCAGTGCCCGCGGTGCTCGGCGCTGCAGGGGCGACCGCAGCGACGATGCTCATGCCGCAGGCCGGCGCCACCGCCGCGACGACGGTGCTCCCGTCGGCCGCGGGTGCGCCGATCGACGGCGAAGAGCCCGTCGAAGAGAAGAAGAAGCGCAGTCCGTGGACCTGGCCGCTCATCGTGCTCATCGCCCTGCTCGCGATCGTGCTCATCGGCACGATCATCGCGCTTGCGATCAACAGCGGCGGCGACAAGACCCCGCCGACGACCTCGTCGTCGAAGCCGCCGGCATCGTCGAGCACACCGCCGTCGAGCGCCCCGCCGTCGAGCGAGGCGCCCACCAACGCGCAGGTCAACCGCGAAGACTACCTCGGCCTCACGGTCGACGAGGCGAGTTCGAAGCTCGGCGCCCTGGGCATGGTCGCGAACGCCGTCGAGGGTAACCCGGCGGCGACGGCCGAAGAGGCCGGCCGCGTCTACGACGTCAACCCGACGGGCAACATGAAGATCGGCTCCGAGGTGACGATCACGTACTACGCCGCCCCCGAGACGCCGAGTGCACCGACCTCTGCGCCGACCGCGAACCCGAACCCGTTCACGCCGTCGACCGACCCGAACGCGAAGGTGCCCGTCACCATATCGTGGACCGCGCAGCAGTGCCCGGCGGGTCAGACGCTCTCGGGCTACTCGTTGACGGTCACGGGTGACGCGACCGCGCCGGGCGCGGTCAGCCCCGACAAGACGAGCGCACAGGTGATGGCCGGGCAGGAGGAGTTCCAGGTCACCTTCCTGTACTTCTGCGGCCCCGTCAGCTCGCCGCCGTCGCCGGCGCTCACGGTGACCGTCGACAACTGACGCACGGCACGAGAACGAACACACGACACGAGAGGCGAAGGACTGCACGGTGAACGATGAAGGACGAGTGCTCGCGGGTCGATACCGCGTCGGCGCCCTCATCGGGCGCGGCGGCATGTCCGACGTGCACGTCGGATCCGATACCAGGCTCGGGCGTCAGGTCGCGATCAAGCTGCTGAAGCCGCAGCTCGCGACCGACCCCGCGTTCCGCATGCGATTCCGTCAAGAGGCGCAGTCGGCGGCGCGCATGGCGCATCCGACGATCGTGCGTGTCTTCGACGCGGGCGAAGAGACCGTCGTCGACGCCTCGGGCCAAGAGGTGCAGCTGCCCTTCATCGTCATGGAGTTCGTCGAGGGTCGGCTCCTGAAAGACATCATCCACGACGGGCCGCTCGAGGCCTCCGCCGCGGTGCGCGTCATCGACGGCGTGCTCACGGCCCTCGAGTACTCCCATCGCGCGGGTGTCGTGCACCGCGACATCAAGCCGGGCAACATCATGATCACCACCACCGGCCAGGTGAAGGTCATGGACTTCGGCATCGCCCGCGCCGTCTCCGACTCGTCGACGACGGTGGCCCAGACCACCGCGATCCTCGGCACCGCGTCGTACTTCTCGCCCGAGCAGGCCAAGGGCGAGACGGTCGACGCGCGCACCGACCTGTACTCCACGGGTGTGGTGCTCTTCGAGATGCTCACGGGTCGCCCGCCGTTCCGCGGCGACACCCCGGTCGCGGTCGCGTACCAGCACGTCAGCGAGCGACCGGTCAAGCCGAGCGTCATCAACCCCAAGGTCTCGCCCGCGCTCGACTCGGTCGTGCTGCATGCGCTCGCGAAGAATCGCGAGCAGCGCTATCAGACGGCCGCCGAGTTCCGTGCCGACGTCGACACCGCGGCGGCCGGCAAGGTGCCGGTGCATCGCGAACCCGACCAAGCGACGCTGCTGTTCGGTGCGCCCACCGCCTCGCTCTCGAGTTCCGAGCTCGCGCTGCGCCAGCTCGCCGAAGACGAGACGATGACGAGAACCCAGCGCCGCCCACCGGCGATCTGGATCTGGTCGGGCATCATCGGCGTGATCGTGATCGTCATCGCGGTCATGTACTGGGCGTTCAATCTGCAGCCGACGAGCGAGATCCCGTCGAATGCGCGCGAGATCCCGGTGCTCGCGGGCAGCACGTACGAAGAGGCGGTCGCGCAACTGCAAGAGCTCGGACTGCCGGCGTCACCGCTCGAAGAGACGAGCGACACCGTGCCGGCCGGTCAGGTGATCCGCACCGACCCGCCCGCGACCGAGATCGTCGACGCCGGCACCGCGGTGACCGTCTACGTGTCGAAAGGCAAAGAGGCGGTCGCGGTTCCCGATCTGAAGAACAAGACCCTCGAACAGGCCAAGGCCGACCTCACCGCCGTCGGGTTGGTGGCCGGTGTCGAGACGCGCGAGTCGTCGCCGACGGTGCCGGGCGACACCGTGCTCGCCACGACCCCCGAGGCCGGCGCGTCGGTCGAGGCCGGCTCCACGGTCGACTTCCGCATCTCGAGCGGCATGGTTACCCTCACCGACGTGACCGGGCAGACGCTCTCGGCGGCGAGCTCGTTCCTCTCGGCCGAGAACCTGCAGCTCACGGCCGTGCCCAAGCCCGACGGCTCGTGCAAGTCGGAGCCCGGCTCGCCGGTGACGCAGCAGTCGCTGCCGCCCGGTGATGTGCCGCAGCACTCCACCGTCGAACTCACCTACTGCGCAGGCTGAGCCCCCGCTCAGATGGCCGTCGCCCGCACCAACGGGCTCAGACCGACCGCGCGCTCGCGCGCCTCTGGCAGCCCGGCGACCGCGAGCCAGTTGCCGAGCATGCGGTAGCCGCCCTCGGTGAGCACCGATTCGGGGTGGAACTGCACGCCGAAGATCGGTGCGCTCTCGTGCCGCAACCCCATGATGACGCCGCCCTGGGTTCGACTCGTCACCACGAGCGAGGCGGGCACCGTGCCGTCGACGACGGCGAGCGAGTGGTACCGCGTCGCCGTGAACGGCTGCGGCACTCCGTCGTAGAAGTCGCTGTCGTCGTGCGTGATGAGCGACGTCTTGCCGTGCATGAGCTCTTCGGCATTGGTGACGACCGCCCCGAAGGCCTCGGCGATCGCCTGGTGGCCGAGGCAGACGCCGAGTATCGGCTGCCCCGACGCGAGGGCGGCCTCGACGATCGGGATCGACACACCGGCATCCGAGGGCTTGCCCGGCCCTGGTGAGATGAGCACGGCGTCGTACTCGGCGATGCGCGAGGGCACGTCGGCGACGTCGAACGAGTCGTTTCGCACGACCTCGGTCTCGGCGCCGAGTTCTTGCAGGTACCCGTTCAGTGTGTAGACGAAGCTGTCGTAGTTGTCGACGACGAGCACCCGGGTCGGGGTGTTTTCCATGTCAGTTCACTCCACCGTGACGTTGATCGGATTCAGTACGCCGTCGACCCACGGGAAGACCCAGGTGAAGAGGGCGAAGACGACGGCTGCGACGAGCAGCAGCACCAGGATGATGCGCAGCCACACCGGACCGGGCAGCACCCGCCAGAGTGCACCGTACATGGCTCAGCTCCCCCACTTCGCGACGATCGGCTCGATCTCGGCCGGTGCGCCCGCCGAGCCCGGCTGCCAGGATTCGAGCACCCCGTAGGCGATGATGCGCTCGGCCGTCGAGAACAGCGGATTGCAGCTCGTGAGCGTGACGATGCGGTCGGTCGGCGCGAGGTCGGGGTGGTGCGGCACGGGCGCCAGCACGTCGACGGTCTCGGGCGTCACATACTCGAAGTCGCGGAACCGGTAGGTGTACCAGCCGTCTTTGGTCTGGATGTAGATCGCGTCGCCCAGTTGCAGCTGCTCGATCTCGTGCATGCCGCCGCCGTACGCGCTGCGGTGCGCGGCGATCGCGAAGTTGCCGACCTCGCCCGGCATCTGCGTCTGCGGGTAGTGTCCGACGCCGAGGTCGAAGCTGTTGAGCACGTCGAGCCCGTAGCCCTCGGCGATGTTGCGCTGCGAATCCTCGCCGAATCGCGGCACGTACATGATCGCGAAGGCATCGCCGTTGTCGTACTCCGTCGCGTCGACGACCGGGTCGCCGTAGTCGGCCGACGCGGCCGGCGGCGCGGCACCTTCCGCCTCGTGCGCCTGCTGCTGCCACTGATTGCTGAGCGTGGATGCCGCGGACGACTGCTGCCCGGCCATGATCGCGTCGTTCCACCACAGCTGCCAACCGAGGAACAGCAGGATCATCGCTCCAGCCGTGAGCAGCAGTTCACCGAGAACGCCGACGACGCTCACGCGTGGGCGCCGGCTCGCCGCAGCACGGTGCGCACGCCGCGTTTCGGGTTGCGACTCGGGCATGAGGGCGATTCTAGCCCGCGCGACAGTGAACCGAATGTGTTCGCAGGCCCACTCTCGGCTAGAATCGCCCGCATGGCACGTACGAAATCATCGAAGCCCGCGCGCGTTGAACAGACGAGCGGCGAAGAGGCTCCGAACCCGGTGTGGTTCAAGCCCGTCATGTTCGGCTTCATGCTCGTCGGTCTCGCCTGGATCATCGTGTTCTACGTGAGCCAGGGCGCATATCCCGTCGGCAGCCTCGGCTCGTGGAACATCCTCATCGGCTTCGGCATCGCCTTCGTCGGCTTCCTCATGACGACCCGCTGGCGTTAGCCGGCGCACCAACGATCGACAGGGGGGCGGATGCCGCGGCATCCGCC
>NZ_JBSHJY010000040.1:0-27717 GCF_053619715.1 Agromyces sp. NPDC055520
TGTGTATAAGAGACAGGCATCCGACCCTCTCGGTGTTTCTCCACCGCTCGAAACCGCAGAACGGAGCACGATCATGACCGACGCCACCGCGTCCGACCTCGCCGTACCGGCGTACGTCTACTACTTCCCGCTCGTCGAGAACCTCCGGCAGGTGCGGCGCTACGTCGAGACCGGCGTCGGGCAGAACCACGCCGCGCCGTACAACACCTTCTCGCACGCGCGAAAGCTCGCGACCGACGAGGACACCTTCGTGACGATCAACAACGACACCGTGTACTCGATGGCCCAGCTCGACCTCTCGAACGGTCCGCTGCTGCTCAGCGTGCCGAAGATGGGCGACCGCTACTTCGTGCTGCAGTTCGTCGACGCGTGGACGAACAACATCGCCTACGTGGGCACCCGCGCGACGGGTGGCGACGGCGGCGACTTCCTCATCGTGCCGCCGGGATACGAGGGGGCGCCCGGCGCTCCCGACGTGCCGCGCATCGAAGCGTCGACCTCGATCGTGTCGATCGTCGGCCGCATCGCGTGCGCCGGCGACGACGACATCCCCGCGGTCATCGCCCTGCAGGACGAAATGACGATCACGCCGATCCTGCGCTCGCTCGTGCCGCCGCGCGGCGTCGCCGAGACCGCGCCCGTCGACGACGAGCTGCGCTTCTGGGAGGAGGCGCGTGCGTGGTCGCTCGCCTACCCGCCCTCCGCTGACGACCAGGCGATGCAGCAGGGATTCGCCGAACTCGGCGTCACCGCGGCCGAGTCGCCGTACATCGACCCCGACCCCGCTCTGCGCGACCGCCTCGTCGCGGGCGAGGCCGCCGGCAAGCAGCAGATCGAGGACCTGACCCGCCACGGTCACGCACCGGTGAAGAACGGCTGGACCGTCGGCCTGCACATGTTCGACTACAACGTCTCGCACTTCTCCCTCGGCGCGATCGACTCGCCCGAATGGCAGATCGCCGACCCGAAGCTGCGCTTCGTCGAGCGGGCGGTCGCGACGCGCGTCGGCCTCTGGGGCAACCACGCCTACGAGGCGGTGTACGCACAGGCCTTCACGGATGTCTCGGGCGCACCACTCGACGGGGCATCCGTCTACACGATGACCTTCCCGACCGACCCGCCCGTGAACGCGTTCTGGTCGATCACGATGTACAGCGTGCCCGACTTCTTCCTCGTCGCGAACCCGATCGGGCGGTACTCGATCGGCGATCGCACGGCGGGCATCGTGCGCGACGACGACGGCTCGCTCACGATCACGATCACGCACGACGAGCCGACGGATGCCGCGGCTCGCGCGAACTGGCTGCCCTCGCCGGCAGGGGTGTTCCGCCTCGTCTTCCGCCTGTACGCACCGCAGCCGCCCGTGCTCGACCTGAGCTACGAGTTCCCGCCGATCGAGAAGCAGAGCCGAGCCGAGCTGAGCTGAGCTGAGCACCGGGGCATACCGGACAGGAACTGACCGGTATGCCCCGTAGCGTCGCTCATATGAATCACGAGAGCAGCGACATCCGACCGTTCCGCATCGACATTCCTCAGGCCGACCTCGACGAGCTGAACCGTCGTCTCGCCGCGACGCGCTGGCCCGACGAACTGCCGGGCGTCGGCTGGTCCTACGGCACGCCCCCGAGCTATGTGCAGGGCCTGGCCGACTACTGGCGCACCTCGTTCGACTGGCGGGCGCACGAGGCGAAACTCAACGCCTTTCCGCAGTTCACGACCGAGATCGACGGGCAGAACGTGCACTTCCTGCACGTGCGCTCGCCCGAGCCGAACGCCACGCCGCTGCTGCTCACGCACGGGTGGCCGGGCTCGATCGTCGAGTTCATGAAGATCATCGGGCCGCTCACCGACCCCCGCGCGCACGGCGGCGACCCGGCCGACGCCTTTCACATCGTGGCGCCGTCGATGCCCGGCTTCGCCTTCTCGGGCCCCACGCACGAGACGGGCTGGGACATGTCGCGCATCGCGCGGGCCTGGGTCGACCTGATGAACCGTCTCGGCTACGAGCGCTACGGCACGCAGGGCGGCGACACCGGGGCAGTGATCTCGCCGATGATCGGCAGGCTCGCACCCGAGCGCGTGATCGGGGTGCACGTCAACGGCAGCCTCGGGTTTCCCTCGGGCGACCCGGCCGAGTTCGCGGCGATGACCGAGGCCGAGCAGGCGCGGCTCGCGGCGTTGCAGCGCCAGATGGAGAACGACACCGGCTACGCGGTGATCCAGTCGACGCGGCCGCAGACGGTCGGCGTCGGACTCGCCGACTCGCCCGCCGCCCAGCTCGCCTGGATCGTCGACCGGTTCCACGAGTGGACCGATCCCGCCGCGGACCTGCCCGAAGACGCCGTCGACCTCGACCAGCTGCTCACGAACGTGAGCGTCTACTGGCTCACCGGCACGGCGACCTCCTCAGCGCGGCTGTACCGCGAGGGCCGTGCGAGTTGGGGGCAGACGATCGAACCGAGCGCCGTGCCCTCCGGTGTCGCGGTGTTCCCGGGCGACTCCGGAATCCGCACGATCGCCGAGCGCGAGAATAACGTCGTGCACTGGTCGGAGTTCGATCGCGGCGGGCACTTCCCGGCCATGGAGGCTCCCGACCTCCTCGTCGGCGACGTCCGCACGTTCTTCCGCGGGCTTCGCTGAGCCGACCGCGACGCGATCTAGTGCTGCGGCGCCGGCACCCGGGCTTCCTCGGGGGTCGGCGTCGCCGCGGCATCCGTTTCACTCGCGCCGGAGGCGCCGGCGGTGCGCAGGAAGACGATGATCCAGCTGAAGATGAGGCAGGCCGCGACGAGTTCGACGGCGGTGAGGTTGTAGTAACCCGTCGCGAAGAAGATCGCGACGACCACGATGACGACGACGTAGAGGTAGCCGAGCCCGACGAAGACGCGCGGCACGCTGCGGATGAACCACGGGAGCCCGATCACGATGACCGCGAAGCAGATCGTCATACCGGTCGCGACGGTGTTGTGCACGAGGAAGAACTCATCGACCGGGAAGATGCCGACGCAGGCGAGGAAGATGCCGATGAGCCCGAGGCCGACGCGCACGAGGTCCCGGCCCCGCCGGTCGGGCGGGGTGCCGATCGGCAGGGCGGCGGTCGCGTAGCGGGCGACGATCGTGACGATCGCGCCGGCGACGATCAGCGTGACGTTGAAGGCCATCGCCGAGATGTCGTTCGTCATGCCGAGCGCCGACAGGTTCTCCTTCCACCAGTGCGGGTCGCTCGCCGAGAGCATGCTCGCGAATGCGCCGACCACGAGGAACACGGCCAGCACGAGCGAGAGCAGCATCGGCGTCATGCGGGCCGCCGAGAGGAAGCTCACGTAGCCCGTGATGGCGACCGCGACCCCGGCCAGCGCGGCGGCGGGCAGCGTGAACACCACCGCATCGCGGAAGCTGAACTCGAGCACCGTGGCGATGGCGAGCCACCCGAGCAGTGCGATCGCCCCGTGCGCGATCGCCAGGGCGGCGATGTCGAACCAGTGCAGGCGCGCGCCCGGCACCGACAGGCCCGTGCCGATCTCTCGACGCAGCGCCGGGTTCGCCGTGCGGCTCGCGAGGTACCGGCCGAGCACGAAGGCGACGAACGCGGTGACGGCGCCGCCGATGGCGGCATACTCGCCGAGCGAACCCGCGCCCGAGATCGGCAGGTCGCGACCCCAGAACAGCACGAGGGCGACGAGGCCGCCGAGCACGAAGAACGACGCGCCGACGATGAGCGCGCCCGACTCCAACGACTCGACGTTCACGCCGGGTCGTTGCAGGACGCGTGCGATCGGGGGTTGATGGACGTGCTTCGACGCGACTTCGGTCACACCTGCTCCTGCCGTCGGGCCGCTCCCTCCCGGTGCGGGTGTGCGGCGTTCGGCATCAGCATGCCAGCGATCGGCCGAGTGGCCGAGGAGCGACGCGGTGCTCGCGGTGCTCGCGGTGCTCGCGGTGCGCGACTCAACCCTTGATCGGGTCGAGCACCTCGAGCATCGAGCCCTGTACGAATCCCGCCCATTCGTACGCGGCACGAAGGTAGTCGTCGCGCGTCTCGTCGGCGTCGGCCTCGTCTTCGTCGACGATGCCGACCCTTTCGGCGAGGATGAGGCGAAGATCGGTGAGGAACGTCAGCCACCCCCACGCCTCCGACTGGTCGAGCTCGATCTGCACGACGCCGCCGTGCTCCTCGACGGCGGTCGCGTCGCGCACCCGCTGGGCGGCCTGGCGCTTGCCGTCGACGAGGCTGTCGCGCGTGTAACGGGTGTAGTCGTGGGCCGCCTCGCGGTCGTCGGGGTACGCGTTCGGCAGCAGCCGGTCGAGCGCCGGGTCGTCGGCCTCGCCGAGCAGCAGCACCGAATCGACCTGGTCGGCGAGCTCCGAGAGCAGCATCGCCTCTTCGGTCTCGAGCACGAGACGCACGCCCTCGCCGCCGCCCAGTCCCGCGACGATCACGGCTCGCTCCGCTCGACCGTGGCCTGCAGACCGTAGCCGTGCATCGCCTGCGCGTGCCGCTCCATGGCCTCGCGGTTGCCGGATGCCACGATGGCCCGGCCCTCGGTGTGCACGAGCAGCATGAGCCGCTCGGCCTCGTCGCGCGGCAGGCCGAAGTAGCTGCGGAACACGTAGCTCACATACGTCATGAGGTTCACCGGGTCGTCCCACACGACCGTGCGCCACGGCACCTCGACGGCGACGCGCAGGGCGTCGTCGGTGTCGAGCTGTTCGAGCGTCGAGGTCATGCTCCAAGCCTGACACGATGTGCGCGCCGCCGCACCTTCGCGAGTCGGGCAGCGCGCCAAGGCCGGTCGCCGACTGCGACGCTCAGGCGGCCCGGCGCGACGCCGTGACGGTGAACTTCGCGTTGCGGGCGATCTGCCGGGTCGGCCCGACGACGCGTTCGAGCAGCGGCCGGTAGCGCAAGTGCGAGTTCCAGACGCACCAGAGCTCGCCGCCCGGAGCGAGCACACGTGCGGCGTCGGCGAAGAGGTGCGCGGCGATGCCGGTCGAGATCGCCGCGTCGCTGTGGAACGGCGGATTCAACACGATCAGCCGTTCGCTCGCGTCCGCGAGCGCTTCGAGCCCGTCGGCGCGGGTCACGCGCACACGGTCGCCGACACCGTTGGCCTCGGCCGTCAGTCGAGCGGATGCCGCGGCGCCCGCCGAACGATCGGTCGCCGTCACCCGCAGCCCGGGTCGCGCCCGCGCGAGCCACGCCGCCACGACGCCCGTGCCGCAGGCGAGATCGACGGCGGTCGCGGCATCCGGAACCGCATCACCGAGCTGTGCGATCAGGAACCGGGTGCCGATGTCGATGCCGGTGCCGGCGAAGACGCCTCCGTGTGCGACGACCACGAGATCGAGGTCGTCGTGCCGGGCGCGCCGGGGCCAGTCGGACCCCGGCGGTCGAGTCGCGAGTGCAGCGAGCGGATCGAGCGCATCGAGACCACCGGGGTCGCGCGCCGTCAGCACCCGCGACTTCTGCCGCGCGCGGCTCACGTCGACGCGCCCGAAGCTGCGCCCGAGCACCTCGTTCATCGCGAGCGACATGTGCTTGATGCGCCCGCCGGCGACGACGACGACCTCGGGGTCGGCGTGCGCCGCGATGAGCTGCGAGACCTCGTCGAGCCGGTCGAGCGAGCGCGGCAGGCGCATGAGCACGAGCCGCGCGCCCGCGACGAGCTCGGGGCCGAGCGCCAGCGACCGCACCTCGCCCTCCAGCCCGAGTCGGCCCGCGTTCCCCGCGAGCGCCCGCTCGCCGGTCACGAGGTCTTGATGCACGCGGATGCCCCTCGCCCCGGCGTCCGCCGCGGCGAGCGCGAGCGCACCGAAGGAGTCGTCGACGACGACGATCTCGCCCGTCCCGGCCGCCCCGATGAAGGCCGCGGCCTCGTCGAGGATCAGCCGGTCCGCGGCATCCGACGCCTCGAGCCCCGGCCCTTCGACGTCGGGGTGGCGCCGCAGGGCGCCGAAGTCGAATGGCATGGAGTCAAGCGTACGCACCGAGCCCACGCCGATTTCGCTGAGTGCGGCTCCCTGCGGGGTTTGCTACCCTCGGTGCCGCATGCACGACGCACGAACCGGGGGGCGACGCGCGGCGCGACGGGAGGTCGCGACGCCGATGCCGCATCCCCGACGCGAGGCGCGTTCCGACGTGGGTTCGCGGTCGCGGTCGCGTTCGCGGTCGACCCGTCGCTCGCTCAGCGCGGCCGCCGTGCTCTCGGTCTTCGGCCTGCTCGCGGGTCTCGCCCTGGCGCCGCTGCCGCAGCCCGGTCGCATCCTGCCGCTTGCGGCCGCCGACGCGCCGCAGCACGGCGAGGTGCAGGACCTGCGGGTCGCGGCGGATATCGCGGCTCCCGCCGTCTCGCAGGAGTCGTATGTCGCGACGACCGGCGCGCAGACCCTCGTCGCGGGCGGCACGAACGTCGACTGGGCCAAGCTCGTGCTCGTCGAGGGCGAGTGGCCCATCACCGAAGAGAACGTCACGTTCATGATGCGCTGGATGCGCCAGGAGAACGGCGCCGACAACTGGTGGAACCGCAACAACCCGTTGAACAACGGGCAGGGGTCGGGCGGCGGATCCGGTCTCGGCAGTTATCCGACCCTCATCGAGGCCGCGTTCTACGCCGCCCAGAACCTGCAGTCGGGGCGGTACCCCGAGGTCGACGCCGCGCTCGCTCGCGGCGATTCCGCCGATGCCACCGCGCAGGCGATCTGGGCTTCGATGTGGGCGTCGAGCCACTACGGCTACGGTACCCACTGGAGCTCGCGACCCTATGAGGTCATCGAGGCTCCGGCATCGGCCTGGGGCCGCTGAGACTCCGCCGGCTTCCCGACGAGCGGCTGAGCGTCGGGCGGGCGCGCGCGAGCGGGCGACGCCCTGACGTGAACGGGGGGTGGTTTGCCCGTTCGCATCGGAGTACGGTCGGTGGCGGATTCGCCTACCCGAACCTTCGCAGGCGACAACGCATGCAAAAAGGGCGAATCTTCGAGTCGAACAGGTCGGAGTCACCGATGCATCGTTCATTCACCCTCATCACCGCCGCGCTCGCGATCGGCGCCATGGTCGCCGTCGCCGCACCCGCCGGAGCCGCGCCGAATGCGCCCGCCGCAGGGCCGCCGACGGTGCTGGCCGAGCATCTCGCCGGGCCGCTGACCTTCGACGTGTCGGCCTCCGGCGTCATCACGGTCGGCCAGTCCTTCCTCGGCGAGGTCACGCGCATCGCCGGTGGCACGAGCACGACCCTCTCGCAGGGGCCCGACTCCACCGGCGTATCGGTGCTCGGCTCGACCGTCACCTGGAGCGAACGTGCCGGCGACGAACAGTCGATCCAAGGGTCGTGGCTGAAGTCGAACGGCCCCGGCGGCTCGACATCGATCGATCTGCTCGCATGGGAGCAGGCGAACAACCCCGACCAAGGCAACTGGTACGGCTTCGAATCGATCTCAGACGAATGCGCGGCGAAGCTGCCGCCGTTCATCATGCCCCGATACTCGGGCCTCGTCGACACGCACGCCTACGGCACGCTCTCGCTCCGCGACGCGACGTACGTCGCCGACGCGGGCATGAACGCGGTGTTGAAGGTCGTGGGCGACACGGTCACGACCGTCGCCGTGCTGCCGCCGCAACCGCTCGTCATCACCGATGCGATGCGAGCCGTCGGCGAGGGCCCTGAACCGATCCTCCTCGACGAGTGCGTGGTCGGCCTCACCTTCGATGCCGAGCCCGTGCCGACCGATGTCGAGATGGGCACCGACGGCATGCTCTACGTCTCGACGCTGCCCGGTGCGCCCGGGCTCGGATTCCCGTACGGCTCGGTCTACCGGATCGATCCCCGAAGCGGCGACACCCAGCTCCTCGCGACGGGCTTCGCCGGAGCGACCGGCCTCGCCGTCGCGCCGAACGGCACCGTGTACGTCAGCGAGATGTTCGGCGGCAAGGTGTCAGCGATCACGCGCGACGGTTCGGTTTCGACGTTCGCCGAGGTCGACAGCCCGGCGGGCGTCGAGTGGCAGAGCGGAAAGGTGATCGTCTCGGCCGGCGTGTTCGGCGACGGACAGATCGTCTCCTACCCGGTGCGGGGCCGCTGAATCGAGGGTTCGCCCGTCCTGCGCCGTGCGCATCCGAAATCGGGTGCCTCGGCGCAGGTCGCGGAACCGCTCAGCGTTCGAGCGGGCGCCACACGACGACCGCGTTCTCGCGTCGCACACGAGTGCCGGCTCTGAGCGAGATGACCTCGCCGGCCGATCCCGCGGCGAAGACGCGGCGGCCGGGGCGGTTCAGCATCTCGTCGGCGAGCGCGCCCTCGAGTTCGTGCACTCGCGCACGAAGGGTCGCCACCTCGTCTTCGAGCCCGAGCACCCGGCGGATGCCCTCGAGGCTCACGCCCTCGCTCGAGAGCTGCGAGATCTCGCGCAGCTGCACGACGTCGTGCATCGAGTAGCGGCGCGACTTGCCGGCGGTGCGGGTCGGCGACACGAGCCCGAGCCGGTCGTACTGGCGCAGGGTCTGCGGGTGCATCCCCGCGAGTTCGGCGGCGACGGAGATGACGAAGAGCGGGCTCCTCTCGTTCATCTCCACCGCCTAACCCTTGGCCTTCGCGAGCAGCTCGTCGCGCGGATTCTCGTCGGGCAGCAGAGCGGCGAACTCCTCGAGCTTGGCCTGCGCCTCTTTCGAGAGGTGCGACGGCACGGCGACCTGCACGACCGCGAGCAGGTCTCCGGTGCCCTTCTTCGTCTCGACGCCACGGCCCTTCACGCGCAGCACGCGGCCGCTCGGCGTGCCGGGGGCGACGCGGAGCTTGACGGGGTCGCCGCCGAGCGTCGGCACCTGGATCGTCGTGCCGAGCGCAGCCTCGGCGAACGTGACGGGCACCGTGACCCTGAGGTTCAGGCCGTCGCGCTCGAAGACCGGGTGCTTGCGAACGGTCACGGTGAGCACGATGTCGCCGGCCTCGCCGCCGTCGGGCGAGGGGTGACCCTTGCCGCGCAGGCGGATCTTCTGCCCGTCGGCGACGCCCGCCGGGATGCGCACCGTGATCGGCTTGCCCTCGGAGGTCTGCAGGGTGATCTGGTCGCCCTTGGTGGCGGTGACGAAGTCGAGGGTCGTCGACGCCGAGACATCCCGGCCCTTGGTGGGGCCGCCGTAACCGCGGTAGCCGCCGGTGGTCTGGCCGAAGCGGCCGCCGCCGAAGAGTCCGCCGAGCAGGTCGTCGTAGTCGCCGCCCTGCTGGAACGTGTACGACTGGCTGCGACCTCCGCCGCCCTGGCCGAACATGCCGCCGAAGACGTCTTCGAAGCCGCCGGCGCCGCCGGCGCCGCCGGGCGCGGTGAATCGTGCGCCGGAGCCCATGGCTCGTACGGCGTCGTACTCTTTGCGCTGCTCGGCGTCGGAGAGCACCGAGTGCGCCTCGCTGATCTCTTTGAACTTCGCCTCGGCCGCGGCGTCACCGGGGTTGGAATCGGGGTGGTACTTGCGGGCGAGCTTGCGGTACGTCTTCTTGAGCTCCGCATCGCTCACGTCTTTGGAGACGCCGAGCACCTTGTAGAAGTCCTTGTCGAACCAATCCTGACTGGCCACGGGCACCTCCTTTTCTGAAATCTCGTCGTGTCTGTCGGTCGGTGGTCGAGTAGCGACGAAGGAGCGTATCGAGACCTGGTGACGGGTTTCGATACGCGCTTCGCGCTACTCGACCACCGGATGCCGTCTACTGCGGGGTCTTCACGACGACCTTCGCCGCGCGAAGCAGCGTGCCACCGAGCGTGTACCCGGTCTCGACCACGTCGGCGACCGTGTCGATCTCGACGTCGGTCGACGGCTGCTGGAAGATCGCCTCGTGCCGTTGCGGGTCGAACGCCTCGCCGACCTCGCCGAACGGGGTGAGGCCGAGCTTCTCGACCGAACCGCGCAGCTTCGCCGCGATCGTCGCGAACGGGGTGTCGCCCTCGAGATCGCCGTGCTTCTCGGCCCGGTCGAGGTCGTCGAGCACGGGCAGCAGCACTGCGACGGCCACGCCGACCGCGCGCTCCCGCTCGACCTCGCGGTTCGCCTCGGTGCGCTTGCGGTAGTTGGCGTACTCCGCTGTGATGCGCTTGAGGTCGGCGAGGTGCTCCTCGCTCGGATCCTGCACTTCGGCGTTCGCCGCGTTCAGGATGTCGTCGACCGTGAGCACTTCGCCGTCGTCGCCCTCGAGGTCGAGACCCTCAGAGGTGACGGATGCCGCGGCATCCGTCACCTCGTCGGCGGCACCGGCGTCGGGTTCGGGGACTTCGGGAGTCTCCTTCTCGTCTGCCATGGTTACTTCTTCTCTTCTTCGTCGTCGATGACCTCGGCGTCGACCACGTCTTCGTCAGCAGACTGGTCGCCCTCGGCACCCGACGCACTGGCGTCTTCGCCGCCTGCGGCGGAAGCATCCGCCTGCTGGCTCTGCGCGTAGATCGCCTCGCCGAGCTTGCCCTGCGACGCGTTGAGCTTCTCGAAGGCCGACTTCACGGCCTCGTCGTCGTCGCCCGCGAGCGCCGTCTTCAGACCGTCGACATCGCCCTGCACCTCGTTCTTGACATCGGCGGGCAGCTTGTCGTCGTTGTCCTTGATGAGCTTCTCGATCGAGTAGACGAGCTGCTCGGCCTGGTTGCGGGTCTCAGCCGACTCGCGACGCGCCTTGTCTTCGGCGGCGTGCTCTTCGGCGTCGCGCACCATGCGCTCGATGTCGTCCTTCGGGAGGCTCGAGCCGCCCGAGATCGTCATGCGCTGCTCTTTGCCGGTGCCCTTGTCTTTCGCGGACACGTGCACGATGCCGTTGGCGTCGATGTCGAACGTGACCTCGATCTGCGGGATGCCCCGCGGCGCCGGCGCGATGCCGGTGAGCTCGAAGGTGCCGAGCGGCTTGTTGTCGCGGGTGAACTCGCGCTCGCCCTGGAAGACCTGGATCGCGACCGACGGCTGGTTGTCGTCGGCGGTCGTGAAGGTCTCGCTGCGCTTGGTCGGGATGGCCGTGTTGCGCTCGATCAGCTTCGTCATGATGCCGCCCTTGGTCTCGATGCCGAGGCTGAGGGGGGTGACGTCGATCAGCAGCACATCCTTGCGCTCGCCCTTGAGGACGCCCGCCTGGAGGGCGGCGCCGACAGCGACGACCTCATCGGGGTTGACGCCCTTGTTGGGCTCCTGACCGGTCTCTTTCTTGACGAGCTCGCTGACCGCGGGCATGCGCGTCGAGCCGCCGACGAGCACGACGTGCGCGATGTCGGAGAGCTTGACGCCCGCCTCGCGGATGACGTCTTCGAACGGCTTCTTCGTGCGGTCGAGCAGGTCGCTCGTCATGTTCTCGAACTCGGCGCGCGTGAGCGTCTCGTCGAGGTTCGCGGGGCCGTTCTCGGTGAGCGAGAGGTAGGGCAGCTGGATGGACGCCTTGAGGTTCGACGACAGCTCTTTCTTCGCCTGCTCAGCGGCCTCTTTCAGGCGCTGCTTGGCGATCTTGTCGTTCGAGACGTCGACGCCGGTCGAGTCCTTGAACTTCTTGATGAGCCAGTCGACGATGCGCTGGTCCCAGTCGTCGCCGCCGAGGCGGTTGTCGCCGGCGGTCGCACGCACCTGGATCGTGGAGAAGTCGTCGTCCTTGCCCACCTCGAGCAGGGACACGTCGAATGTGCCGCCACCGAGGTCGAAGACGAGGATGAGCTCGTCCTCCTTGCCCTTGTCGAGGCCGTACGCGAGCGCCGCCGCGGTGGGCTCGTTGATGATGCGCAGCACGTTGAGGCCCGCGATCTCGCCGGCCTCCTTCGTGGCCTGGCGCTCTGCGTCGTTGAAGTACGCGGGCACCGTGACGACCGCGTCGGTGACGGTGTCGCCGAGGTACTGCTCGGCGTCGCGCTTCAACTTCTGCAGGATGCGCGCCGAGATCTCTTGCGGCGTGTACTGCTTGCCGTCGATCTCGGCCGTCTTCCAGTCGGTGCCCATGTGGCGCTTGACCGACGCGATGGTGCGGTCGACGTTGGTGACGGCCTGGCGCTTCGCGGTCTCGCCGACGAGCACCTCGCCGTCTTTCGTGAATGCGACGACCGACGGGGTCGTGCGGAGTCCCTCCGCGTTCGCGATGACCGTGGGCTCGCCGCCCTCGAGGACCGCGACGACCGAGTTGGTGGTGCCGAGGTCGATTCCTACTGCACGTGACATGTGTGTTCTCCTTCTCTCCGCCAGTGACCGGGGCCGCACTCGAGTGCCGCACGACCGGGGATCAACTGGTCGGATACCGGTTCGACCCTTGCCGGCCCGCAACCGAAGTACCTGAGGCAAGACTTGAGCCTTGCCGACTCAAGCTTTACAGCGTCTACTTTTCATGTCAAGTCGAGGCGGTGAAACTTGAGTGTACTTGACTCAACTCACAGCGGGCGTTCAGTATTCCGCGCGGCATGGCCTTCAGACTCCCCTCAGCCGAGCGCTGCACCCTCACCCGACGCCGAGGGCTTCGGGTCGGGCAGCCGGCGCATCCGCAGCGCGTTGGCGACGCCGAGGAGGCCGGCGAGGATCGGCACGAGCAGGGCGACCTGCAGTGCGATGAAACGCGAGTCGGTGTTGATGCGCAGGATCTCCTCCTGCACCTCGGGGGTCTGATCGACGAGCAGCGCCTCGAGCCCGGTGTTCGTCATGATCTCGGCGTCCTCCTCGAGCACCGACGAGACCTGCTGCTGCTCGTCGGGGCTCAGCACCGAGCTCGCCTCGGCGCTCGCGGTGAACGTGAAGGCGAGCGTCGCGAGCATGATCGCGCCGGCGAAGGCCAGGCCGAACGAGAGGCCGAACGAACCCGCCGCCGAATTCACCCCCGCCGCCTCGCTCACACGCTCGTCGGAGATCGGCGAGAGCGTGTAGTTGTTCAGCTGCGAGACGAGCAGGCCGAGCCCGCAGCCCGCCACGATGAGCGGCAGGGTGAGGTACCAGCCCGAGTCGGCGATGGGCACGATCGGCACGAGCACTGCGATGCCGACGACCACGAGCGCGAAGCCCCACAGGATGACGGTGGCCGGGCGACGCTTGAGCCCGCGCCCGGCGAGCAACGCGACGACGAACATGCTGAGCGAGAGCGGCGCGATCGAGAGCCCGGCCTGCAACGCGTTGTACTCGAAGACCATCTGCAGGTAGATCGGCAGCACGATCATCGTGCCGCCGAGGGCGATCTGCTGCAGCAGCTGCCCGCTCGCGCCCGAGCGGAACATCTTCGAATCAAAGAGCGTCGGGTCGAGCAGTACCGGCTTGCCGCGACGCTTGCGGCTGCGCAGCCAGAACACGAGCAGGCCGAGGCCGAGCACCCCGATGCCGATGATCAGGCCGACGTACCCGCCGCCCTCCTGCCAGACGAGGATGCCGGTGACGACGCCGCCCATGCCGATGATCGACAGCAGCGCACCCACGAGGTCGATCGACCGCTCCCCGTGGTACGGCACGTCCTTCACGAGCCCGATGCCCGCGAGCACGACCGCGATGATCACCGCTTCGAGGGCGAACCCGACCCGCCAGGAGAGGAAGGTCGTGATGAACCCGCCGAGCAGCGGCCCGACGGCGGCGGCGATGGCGGCGGAGGCCCCCACCAGCGCGTACACCCGCGCCTGGTGCGCGCCCGCGAAGTTGCCGTGGATGAGCGACTGCATGGCAGGCAGCAGCAGCGAAGCCCCGATACCGCCGATGAAGGCCCAGAAGATGATGATCGCCGTGAGGTCCTGCGCGAACACCATCGCGATCGCGCCGATCGCGTAGCCGAGCAGGCCGAGGATGTAGGCGAGCTTGCGTCCGATGAGGTCGCCGGTCTTGCCACCGATCAGGATGAATGCGGCCGAGACGAGCGCCTCGAGCGCGATCGCGCCCTGCACCCCGCTCACGGTGGTGCCGAGATCGTGCACGACCGCCGAGATCGACACGTTCATGAGCGAGGTGTCGACGACCAGCACGAACATGGCCATCGCGAGCAGGATGGCGAGCCGTCCGTTGAACCGCCCCCCGGCGGCACCGTTCGGGTGCATGGCTCACTGAACCACATCCCGGCTGCCACCGGAAGAGGGTCGGCGCAAGCGCACTCAGCGAGGCGGCGTCGACTCCCGCGCCGCCGCACGCACACGACCGACCGCGGTCTCGACGAGCGCCCGCATCGCGACCGGGATGCGGGACTCCTCGAGGGCGTCCACCATGATGGGCGCGAACTGCGCCTTGCGCCCGGCATGCGTGCCGAGGAACCGCCGGAGCTGCGCATCCGTCGCCCGAACTCGCTGCGCGGGTTGCTTCTGGAACCCCCTGAAGCGCGCGATCTCACCATGCTCGGCGAGCAGTTGCAGCATGCGATCGTCGCCGAGCGCGCGGATCAGCTCGCCCTCGAGATCGGGATCGCACGCGAAGAATCCCAGCGCGGCGAGCTCGTCGAGCGTCGTCGCCGAGCCGAGGCCGGTCTCTTCGACGGCACGCCGCACGTACCCGATCTCGGCCGCGTCGAAGAGTCCGAGCACACGCGACACCGGGCGCCGGGCGGAGATCTGCCCGAGGTGGCGGTGCAGGTTGGTCACGCCGTCCATCGAGACGACGCGCGCGCCGGCCGCATCGAGATCGCACCCGAGACGCGCAGCAAGCGCGTCGACCGCGAGCCGGTCGCTGTCGCCTTCGACGAGCACCACGGTGACGGATGCCTCGTGCCCGGCGACTCCCCGCATGAACCCGACGCTACTCCAGCCCGCGGCGAGCAGGAGTCCGAGGACCGGAGCCGGGCCGAACACTGGACGCGGTGCCCGAAACGCCCTAAGCTGCCGAAGCCGCCGATTCGCGCGGCGTGGGTCCGGTGCATCCGGTGAAGAAAGGAGTCGATCATGGCTGTCGTTGTCGTGAACCTCCACGTTCCCTTCACTTGCGAGGCCCCCGCCCCCCGGCAGTAAGCCGGGGCGGCCCGGTGGCCTCCGCGATCTTCGGAGATCCACCTTGCACATCACCCCGTCACTCGACGAATCCGCCGTCGTGCGTGCGCACTCGGCATCCATCGCCCTCACGACCCCGCGATTCGACGCGGGCGACCTCGCCTTCCAGACCACGGAACCGGGCGAGGGCCAACGCTGGTCGACTTGGCCGGCCGCCATGCCGCTCGAACGCGGCCCCCAGCCGCGCCCCGATTGGGTCGTCACGGATGCCGCGGCGATCGACACCGAGCTCGGTGTCGTGAAGACCGGCAAGGAGGCCGACCTGTGCCTCATCGAACGCGCGGTGCCGGAGGCCCCGCCCGGTACCCCCGGCACGTACGCGCTGCTCGCCGCGAAGCGCTACCGCGGCAGCGAGCACAGCGACTTCCACCGCTCGACGATCTACACCGAGGGACGCGGCACCCGCCGCAGTCGCGACGCGCGCGCCCTCGCGAAAGGCACGACCTTCGGCCGCGAGGTCGCTCGTGTGCAATGGGCCTACGCCGAGTTCGAGGCGCTGAAGCGACTCACCGAGCTCGGAGCCGCCGTGCCGTACCCGGTGCAGGTGGGCGGCACCGAGGTGCTCATGGAGTTCATCGGCGAGGGCCGCGTCGCCGCGCCCCGCCTCGCACAGGTGCGCGCCACGCCAGAGGAGTTGCGCGAGCTGTTCCACCAGGTCGTCGACTTCATGCGCACCCTCGCGCACTCGGGGCTCGCGCACGGCGACCTCTCGCCGTACAACCTGCTCGTGCACGGCGAGCGCGTGGTCGCGATCGACCTGCCGCAGATCGTCGACATCGTGTCGAACCCGCAGGGCTTCGACCTGCTGCATCGCGACTGCACGAACGTCTGCGACTGGTTCACCCGACAGCGCCTCGAGTGCGACGCCGAGCAGCTGTTCGGCGAGCTGATCGCAGACGTGTATCGCTGAGGTGTATCGCCGGGGGTACCGGCGGACTCCCGCACTCTCTAGAGTGTCGCCCAGCGCAGCGACGACGAACCCAGTGCAGTGACGACGAGGGGAACGGTTGTGAACGGGAGACGAATCAAGATGGCGGGCGGCCTCGCGGTCGCACTCGCGGTGATCGCGGGACTCGGGGTCACCGGCGCGGCCGCCGCTCCGGGCGGACCCGGCGGAGGCGGGCCCGGCACTCCGGGCGGTCCGCGCTACACCGCGGGCGCACCGGGGGCGGGCGACGCCTACTTCCCGAACTCGGGCAACGGCGGGTACGACGTGCAGCACTACGACCTCGCCGTCACGTACGCGCCGCCCGCGGCGGCCCCGGCACCGCTCGTCGGGCGGCTCGACGGCACGGCGACGATCGATCTCGTCGCCACACAGGATCTCGACCGCTTCAACCTCGACCTGCGCGGCATGGATGTCGGCTCGCTCACGATCGACGGCAAGCCGGCGAGCGAGGTCGCGCCACCGGCATCCGGAATCTCGATCGACGGCGCCGCCTACTGGCAGGTGCAAGACGACGCCCAGCGCAGTTGGGAACTGACCGTGCAGCCGCGCCCGAAGATCAAGGCGGGCCAGACCGTGCGACTCGTCATCGGGTACGGCGGCGACACGACGCGGCCGCTCGACATCGAAGAGGCGCTCTACGGGTGGGTGACCACGCGCGACGGCGCGATGGTCGTCAGCGAACCGGATGGCTCGATGACCTGGTATCCCGTCAGCGACCACCAGACCGACAAGGCGAGCTACAGCTTCGCGATCACGGTGCCCGAGGGCAAGGTCGCCGTCGCGAACGGCGTGCAGTCGAAGCCCGAGGAGACGGCCGGCGGCTGGACCACCTGGTATTGGGACGCCCCAGATCAGCAGGCCAGCTACCTCACGACGGCGTCGGTCGGCGACTACGAGCTGCGGGAGCCGTACTTCTCGTCGAGCGGCGTGCCGATCATCGATGCGGTCGACACGAAGCTTTCGCCGACCCGGCTCGCGACGACGAATACGAGCCTCGCGAAGCAGGCCGCGATGATCGACTTCTTCGAGAGCAGGTTCGGGCCGTATCCCTTCACCGCATTCGGGGCGATCGTCGACGACGACTCGGTCGGATACGCCCTCGAGACGCAGACCCGGCCGGTCTACTCGAGGCAGGCGAGTCAGGGCACGGTCGCCCACGAGCTCGCGCACCAGTGGTTCGGCGACGCGGTGAGCCCCGAGCGCTGGCGAGACATCTGGCTCAACGAGGGCTGGGCGACGTACGCGACCTGGATGTGGGACGAAGCGAACGGCGGCGCGACCGCACAGGAGTCGTACGACGAGTGGTACGACTCCGAAACGCCCGACAGCGAGTACTGGAACCTGCAGATCGGCGACCCGGGCCCGCTCGGGCTGTTCGCGAACCCGATCTACGACCGCGGCGCCGGCACGCTGCACGCGCTGCGCGTCGAGCTCGGCAACGAGGCGTTCTTCGCCGGCACACGGCTCTGGCTCGAGCGGTACAACGACTCGGCCGGCACCGCCGACGACTTCCAGGCGGTGTTCGAAGAAGTCTCGGGCGAAGACCTCGACGCCTTCTTCCAGATCTGGTTGTACGACCAGGTGAAGCCGCCGGCGACGTGGACGCTGCCGTAGACGCGGCGCCCGATCTCAGGGTCGCCCCTGAGATCGGGTCGCGATTCGAGCACTGCCATTGCGAATAGGAAGATATCTTCCTATTCTCTGTTCATGGCATTTCGAACTCACTCCCTCACGGTGATCGCCGCCGGTGCACTCGCTCTGCTGCTGAGCGGATGCAGCGCCGGCGCACCCGATCCCTCCGCCTCCGGCGCCGGTGCAGACACCGTCGCCCCCGCCGCGACGACCGTCCCGACCGACACTGCCGCCGCGACCGACACGACCACCGACTCCCAGGCCGGTGCGCCGAGCTGCGACTCCGTGCTCACCGCAGACGAGGTCGCGCGCCTCGGTGACGAAGGCCACGAGCTCGAGACAGAGCCGTTCCTGCTCGGTCCGGTCATGGAGCGCATGGCCGCCCAAGGCGCCCTCGTCTGCGCCTGGACGAAGCCGAACAGCGACGTCGCCATCTGGTACGCACGCCTCGAGGTGGGCGACGCCGGCCAGGCCTGGCTCACCGAGCTGCAGGCCGACGGATGGCTCGAAGACACCGCGCGCGGCGACGGCACCTACCTCGCACCCGCCGACTACGACGCGAACTACCAGCCGTCGGTGCAACTCGACTCGGGTGTGCTGCACTTCGGCAGCTACAACCCGATCCTCCAATCCGTGATCGAACTGCAGTAGGCGGGCTCTCGCACACGCACGACGGTGCATGCCAGACTTCAGCCATGACCGACCCCGACGCGCCGCGCACGCCCGAAGCGCCCCGCAACTTTCCGCCCTCGCACCTCACGCCGCCCGACGGGGCTGCGGCGACGATCGGGGTCGCGACGGGGCAGGTCGAGGCGGTCGCCGAGGCCGGCGCGCGCAAGGGGCGCATCCTCGCGTGGGGCCTCTGGGACTGGGGGTCGGCGGCATTCAACGCCGTCGTCACGACGTTCGTGTTCACGGTGTACCTCACGAGCGAGTCGTTCGGGCCGAAGGGCACGGTCGAGGCGCAGCTCGGCTGGGCACTTGCGATCGCGGGGCTGCTGATCGCGCTGCTCGCACCGATCACGGGCCAGCGCTCCGACACGAGCGGCCGGCGCAAGTTCTGGCTCGCGGTCAACACCTACATCGTCGTGGCCATCACGGTCGCGATGTTCTTCGTGCAGCCCGGCCCCGAGTACCTGCTGCTCGGCCTCTTCCTGGTGGCGGCCGGCAACGTCTTCTTCGAGTTCGCGGGCGTCAACTACAACGCCATGCTCGTGCAGGTCTCGACGCCGCGCTCGATCGGCAAGGTCTCGGGCTTCGGCTGGGGCATGGGCTACGTCGGCGGCATCGTGCTGCTGCTCGTCGTGTACTTCGGCTTCATCCAGCCCGAGGTCGGTCTCTTCGGCGTCACCGGCGAGAACGGCATGGACGTGCGCGTGACGATGCTCGTCTCGGCCCTGTGGTTCGGGCTCTTCGCCCTGCCCGTGCTCTTCGCGGTGCCCGAGTATCGCAACCCCGCCGCCGTCGAGCGCGAGAAGGTCGGCTTCTTCGCGTCGTACGCGCGCCTCGGCCGCGACATCGCACGGCTCTGGAACGAGCAGCGCAACACCGTGTGGTTCCTGCTGGCGAGCGCGGTGTTCCGCGACGGGTTGGCGGGCGTCTTCACGTTCGGCGGCGTGCTCGCGGCATCCGTCTTCGGATTCTCGGCCGGCGAGGTCATCATCTTCGCGATCGCGGCCAACATCGTCGCGGGCATCTCGACCATCGCGGTCGGCGCGCTCGACGACAAGCTCGGCGCGAAGCCCGTGATCATGACGGCCCTCGTCGGGCTCGTCGTGAGCGGCCTGCTCGTCTTCCTCCTGCACGACGGAGGTCAGATCGTGTTCTGGACCGCGGGCCTCGCGCTCTGCCTCTTCGTCGGCCCGGCGCAGTCGGCGAGCCGCACGTTCCTCGCCCGGCTGATCCCGGCCGGCCGCGAGGGCGAGGTCTTCGGCCTGTATGCCACGACCGGTCGCGCGGTGAGCTTCCTCGCGCCGACGGCCTTCGCCATCTTCGTCACGATCGGCGGCGAGCCGTATTACGGCATCCTCGGCATCGTGCTCGTGATCGCGCTCGGGCTCGCGCTCCTCATCCCCGTGAAGGCGACCGCGCCCCGCTGACGCTCGGCGACCGCGCGCGGGCCGAGCGCGCTCGCGCGCTCCTCACCCATCACCCATCACCCGCGAACGGGCAGTCAATGCCGCCTCAAGCCCATCCAGGCGACAACGACTGCCCGTTCGGCGTGATGGGTGGGATGGGGCGTCGTTTCACCGGCGCGTCCCTCACCCATCACCCGCGAACGGGCAGTTGATGCCGCCTCAAGCCGTTTTTGGCGGCATCGACTGCCCGTTCGGCGAGAAGAGGGGTGAGGGATGCGGTGAGGGCGGCGGCGATGAGGGGGGCGGCGATGAGGGGGGTGGCGATGAGGGGGGTGGGCGTCAGTCGCGCGGCCAGTCGGCGATGAAGCGGGAGAGCAGGCGTGCGAACTCGGCCGTCTCTTCAGGAGTGAATGCGGCGAGCGCGGTCTCGACGGCGTCGCGGCGCGTGCCGCGGGCGCTCGCGAGCAGTTTCCTCCCCGAGGCGGTGAGCACGAGAGCACTGCGCCGGGCATCGGACGGATCCGCCTCGCGGCGCACATGCCCGGCTTCGACGGCGGCCTGCACGAGCCGGCTCGCACGGGGCTGATCGACGCCGATCGCCTCGGCGAGCTCGCTCACCGAGGGCGGGTGCTCGGCGCCCTCGAGCGCGTCGAGCAGGCGGAAGCGTGCAGCGTGCGCGAGCGCGTGACGGCCGGGTCCGCCACCCGGGCCACGGCCGCGACCCCGTCCGCCCCAGCCCTCGGGGCCGCCGTATCCGCGTTCACGCCGGCCGCGATGGTCGTCGTGCCCGAAGGGCTCGCCGTGCGCGTCGTGCTCCGGGTGCTCCGGGTGCTCCCCCGGGCGATGCCCGTGCCTGTGGTCGTGGTCGCCATCGTGCCCGTCGTGGCCCTCCTGGCCGAAGTGCTCGGCGCGGCGCTGCAGTCGGCGGCGCTCCTGGTCGCGGCGCATGGTGACGAGGGCCTGTTCGATCAGCGTGATCGGGTCGTTCGGGGCGGAGCCCGCGGCATCCGACCCTGAGTGTTCTCCGGGAGGGACTTGACTCGATGCGTTCATGTATGTCATTGTACATACACATGTAATAGTGCATGCAATTGGACGCGTGTCTTCACCGCGTCACGAAAGGAACACCCATGTCGAACGACGACACCAACACCACAGACAGCACCACCCCCGCCGCCCCCCGCCCCTTCGGCTTCTGGCTCAAGGTCATCGACCGCCGCCTCGACGAGGCGATGGGCGAACTCTTCGCCGAAGAGGGCATCAGCCGCCGCGACTGGCGCCGACTCAACCTGATCGCCGGCACCGTCGCCGACCCCCGCATGAGCGAGAGGCTCGCCGCGCGCCCCGAGCGCGTCGCTCCCCTCATCGAACGCGGCTGGGTCGAGGGAGAGCCCGGCGCCTGGCGCCTGACCGAGGCCGGCGAGGCCGCGCACGCGTCACTGCACGAGCGCGTCACGACGCTGCGCGCCACGGTCGCCGGCGCCGTCAGCCCCGAAGACTTCGCGACGACACTCGCCGCCCTCGAGGCGATCGCCCGCGAGCTCGGCTGGGTCGAAGGCGAGCGGATGCCGCGTCGACGCCACCGCGGCTTCGGCCGCCGTCATCACGGCGAAGACCTCGGTCGACACCACCACGGTGAGGGCTTCGGCCACCACTGTGCGGGCGACCGGCACGGTCGCGGCCACGGCGATGCCCACGGTCGCTGCGGCCACGGCGATGCCCACGGCCACGGCGCCACCCGCACCGACGTGCACGTCCACGTGCACGTCGCCGGCGACCAGAGGCGCGGCGGCCGCAGCCACGGCGATGACCACGGTCACGGACACCCGCACGACCACGGCTACGGCCACGGCTACGGCCACGGCTACGACCGCGCATGACCGCCGACTGATCCACGACCACGAGGGGCCCGCCAC
The DNA here is from genome assembly GCF_053619715.1 of Agromyces sp. NPDC055520. Taxonomy (NCBI): domain Bacteria; kingdom Bacillati; phylum Actinomycetota; class Actinomycetes; order Micrococcales; family Microbacteriaceae; genus Agromyces; species Agromyces sp. NPDC055520. The sequence continues at coordinate 21,507 of NZ_JBSHJY010000040.1, forward strand.
CGGCGGGCCCCTCGTCCGTCGCGGCATCCATTCGCGGCTGGGGTCTTCGGCCTTGTCAGGGGTTCGACGCGCGTTCGGTAATCTGACGACGGACGCAGTTGCGTGCACGCAACCACGACGAGCGAGAGGCCTGCGCTGAATCCGTGACAATGACCCTCAAGGCCAAACAGCGGCACCGGCGACGCCGGCGTGCGGTGGCCTACGTCGCGATCACTGCCGGGTGGGCGGCATCCATCTGGCTCAGCACGCTCATCGTCGCACCGCCGTGGCTCCACGCGATCGCCCTCTTCGTGCACCTCGCCTCGCTCATCGTCGGGTTCGGTGCCGTGCTGGTGGTCGAGTGGTACGGCATCCTGTGGATGACCGCGTGGCGATCGGTGCGCGACCTGCGCCAGGTCGACCTCACGCTGAAACTGCCGATCTGGGCGGGACTGATCGGCTTGCTCGCGAGCGGATCCCTGCTGCACCCCGACCTCTCGTCGCCGGCGACGCTCGTCAAGCTGGGCGCCGTGCTCGTGCTCTCGCTCAACGGGGTCGCGCTGACCCGCTGGACGATGTACTTCGCGAGGTTCCCGCGGAAGATGCGCTTCGCGGCGCTGCCCAAGTCCGTTCGCGTGCGGTTCATCGGGAGCGCGATCGTCTCGCAGCTCGCCTGGTGGACCGCCGTCATCATCGGCATGTTGAACTCCACCTCCTGACCTCGGATCTCGACGCCCGTTCCGTCTCCTCTTCACGGGGCGCGCACGGCATCCTCACAGCGTCCTCACGGCCGACCCTTGGCACAGCTCAGTTCTCCGAGATAAGCTCCGTTCCGTCCGTACCCCCCATCCGAGGACAGAACGTGCCCACCCACCTCCGCACCCGAGCGATCACGTGAGCGCCGGCACTCCGGCGCCGCGGCGTGCGCAGCGCCGAGAGCGCGAACAGCGCCGTCGCCGTTCGCGCACGCGTTGGATCGTCATCGCGGGCGCCCTCGTGCTCGTGCTCGTGGCGGGCGGCACCGCCACGGCGCTGGTGCTCAACGGCCAGAACCCGTCCGATGAAGCCGGCGGCGCCACCGAGACGCCCGCTGCGGCCGAACCCGTGGTCTTCGCCGAAGACGAGCCCGCCGCCGCGGCCGGCGCCGCGCCGTGCACGACCGTGACCGTGCTCTCGTCGCTCGAGAACTCCGAGATGGTCACGCGGCTCGTCGAGGGGTACAACGGCCAGCCACGCGACATCGGCGGCAAGTGCGTGACCGTCGTCGCGACGAAGGACAAGTCCGGGCTCGCGGGCGAGGACGCGGCGGCCAACTTCAACAGCCTTCCCGAGGATCAGCGCCCGATCGTGTGGATCCCCGACGCCAGCCCGTGGATCGAGATCGCCCGTGCCACCGGCGGCGGGGCGAGCGTGCCCGACGACCGGACGAGTGTCGGGTCGTCGGATATCGTGCTCGCGATGCCCAAGGGCCTCGCGTCGGCGATCGGCTGGGACGCCGAGGCCCCCTCGTGGGACGAGGTCTTCGCGGCGTCGGAGGACGAGAACACCTGGATCGACGTCGGCCACCCCGAGTGGGGCACGTTCAAGCTCGGCAAGACCAGCCCGCTCATCGCCAGTTCCGGCGAGGCGGCGCTCCTCGCCTCATACGGCTCCGCCGCGGGCTCGCTGGCCGAGCTGACCGCCGACCAGATCGAAGACGCCGAGATCACCGACGAAGTGCGTCGCCACGAGCTCGCGACGAGTCACTACATGGCGACCCCCGAGCACTTCCTCTGGCACGCCCGCCAGTCGGAGGAGGCCGGCTCGGTCGCCGACTTCCTCTCGGCGGTGATCGTCGACGAGAAGTCGGTCTGGGACTACAACCGCGGCATCACGAGCCGCGACGGCGTGACACGCGTGCAGAGCGACCCTCCCGAGGAGCAGCTCGTGCCGATCTACCCGAGCGATGGCTACTACGAGGCCGACAACCCGGCCGTGGTGCTGACCGGCACCTGGGTCGACGACGCCGAGACCGCTGCCGGCCAGGACTTCCTGCGTTACGCGGCGACCAAACAGGGTCAGCAGATCGTACGACTGTCGGGGTACCGCGACCTCAACGGCGAGCTCGATCCGCTCGTGTCGGAGGTCGGCGCGCTGTCGAGCGACCAGTCCGGGGCACTGCCATTCCCGAGTGCCCGGATCCTCCGGGCGTCCCACGAGGCGTTCCCCGAGGTGCGCAAGCGCGCCGAGGTGCTGTTCCTCGTCGATGTCTCCGGATCGATGGAGGAGCCGATCACCGGCGGCAAGACCAAGCTCGCCGCCGCGAAGGACGCGATCACGCAGGCGCTCGGCCACTTCACGCCCGGCGACAACGTCGGTCTCGCCGCCTTCTCGGCCGACGACGACGGCGCCATCACGCCCGGACTCGTCAGTCCCGTGGCCGACGTCGGCACCGGGAGGGCCGGATTCCTCAAGGCGCTCGGTTCACTGAAGCCCATCGAATGGACGCCGCTCTACTCGGCCGTCGACACCTTCGTGCGTGAGCGCTCCGAAGACTGGCAGTCTGATCGCATCAACGCGGTCGTGCTGCTGAGCGACGGCAAGAACGAGACGCTCTCACCCACCATCTCTGCTGAGCAGATGCTCGGCAACCTCAAGGGCCACCACGACCACAACCCGGTGCTCGTCTTCACGCTCGCCTACGGCGCCGACGCCGACGTCGCGACACTGCAGTCGATCTCGAGCGCCACCGGCGCCCATTACTACGACGCCACCGACCCGACGAAGGTCGGCGGCGTGCTGGGCGACCTCGTCACGAGCTTCTGAGCGTCGCCCGGGTCATATGCCGCCGAGCAGTGCGATGCACGGGCCGAGCACGATGATCCACGCGGCCGCGACGATGATCAGCATGCCGGTGGCGATCGAGCGCGTTCGCTGGAAGAACATGAGCACGATCGCCGTGACGGCGATGACGATGTAGGGCCACAGCCAGCCGAAGATCGTCGCAGAGCCGATCGCGACGAACATGAGACCGAATCCGATGATGTGGGCACCGCAGCCAATGCCGACACCCACGCCGATGCCGGCGCCCTTCGAGAGACCGGTGGGTGCAGGCTGGGCCTGGTCTGGGGGCGGGCCGCCAGTGGCCGGCCCGTAGACGGGCGGTGCCGTCGGCGGCGGGGCGGGCTGCGGGGCAGGCTCAGGCTGCGGCTGGGGCTGCGGCTGGGGTTCGGGCTCGTCGGGCATCGGCGCTTCGGGATCAGGAACCATGGACGGCCATCCTCTCAGTGCGGGTGGTGAGCTCGCCCCGCGACGCCTTCCAGGCGAGTCGGGCGAGCACCAGTGGAATCGTGACCAGCAGGAACAGTTGCGGGCGCGTCAGCCCCATCCAAGCGACCTCGTTGCCGCGCACGAACTCGACGAGGAACCGGAAGACCGCGTACGCGGCGATGTAGAGCGTGAGGATCTCGCCCGCAGCGATCGGGCGTCGCCGCAGCCAGAACCAGATCACCGCGAACGCTGCGGCGTGGAACGCGATCTCGTAGAGGAAGCTCGGGTGCAGCGGCACGCCGGCGACCCCGCCGACCCGGGCCGCCGCCGACTCGTCGAGCACGATGCCCCACCCGGCACCGGTGGGCGTTCCGGGCAGCTCGGTGAAGAAGCATCCGAATCGCCCGATGGCCATCGCGAGCGCGACCGCAGGCGCGAAGAGATCGCCGGTTCGCAGCGGATATCGCGCGATGCGCTTGGCGACGTGCACGCCGAGCCATGCGCCGACGAGGGCGCTCAACACCGAGGCGTTGCCGCGGGCGAGCTGCCCGACGAAGTCGAGGTTCTGCGAGGGGTCGAGATGCTGGGCCCACGTGCCGAGCCGTGAGAAGAGCGCCGCGCCGGCGAGCGCACCGAGCACGAGGTAGGCGACGCGGTGATCGGTCTGGCCGCGGCGCCGCGATTCAACGACGAAGACGAGCCCCGCCGCCACGAGTCCGAGCGCCACGAACACCGCGTGGGTGTCGACCGGCGGACCCCAGCCGAGCAGATCGGGCAGCGTCGGATACACGGCTCAGCCCAGCCGCTCGACCCAGAACGAAGCCCAGAACGAGACCCAGAACGGCGTCGCGGCGAGCGCGAGCACCTCGATCACCGCGACGTAGGCGAGCACGAGCCGGGTGTCGCCGAGCTTGCACTTCGAGCGCAGCAGCCCGGCCCGGCGCGCCTTCGCATAGCCACCGATCGCGATGGCCGCGAACACCGCGACCGCGATCGGGCCGAGCACGCACGCGATCACGGCGACGGTCGTGAACACGCAGAGACGCAGCGGGTCGAAGGGCGGGGCGGGCTCGCCGACCGACTCGTCGTATCGGCCGAGCGCCGAGGCGTCGTACGCCCCGAACTCACCGGGCCCCAGGCCCGCGCCGGGCCCCGCGTCCGCCCCCGCGTCGCTCATGCCACCGTCACCGGAATCGCACGGCGCCCGCCGATCGCACCCGCCGCACCCGCACCCGCCGCACCCGCACCCGCCGACGCGCCCCCGGTCGCCGTCGAGATGCGCGTCCGCGAGAGCGGCGCCCACGCCTGCACCGCGCAGAACGGAGCGCACTGGTGCGCCGACGTCGTCTCGTTGACGGTCGCGACGTGCACGCAGCACTGCGTGAGCCGCTCTTCGATCATCGTGTTCATGTCCATGAACGGCTTCACCGTGATGCGCTTGACCCGCTCGCCGAGAAAGCGCCGCAACCGCTTGTGCTGCCCCGGCAGCGCCGAGGTCGCGAGCTGCGTGAGCGTGCCGATGCCGAGGTCGCAGCCGGTGCAGATGTCTTTCCACAGCGTGCCGATCGACGGGTGCGACAACGACGACTGCTCGCTCAAGAGGTCGAGCAGCGACTGCTTCACGCTGTCTTTCAGCGCCTGGTTGATGTTGCTGTCGGCGATGCGGTTCGCGATGAGATCGGGGTTGAGGTCGAGGAACTCCTTCAGGCGGTCGTGCCCGACGAGGGCGGTCAGCGAGTTCCATGAGCCCGAGTCATCCTTCAGCAGATACCCGACCGAGCAGCAGTGCGGGTGGCTGCACGGCAGCGCGGTGAGGTCGCGCCACGTCACCTCGCCGCCCGTCTGCGCCTCGAGGCGGGCGAGCACGCCCGTGTGCGTGAGCCGGTCGTTCGGGTCGATGCCGGCCGAACGGCCCGAGCCGAACACGGGCTGGATCGTGACGCCGCCGACGTACGGCGTCGTCATCGCCCGACGGATCACCGCACCGATCTCGCCGTCGTTGACCCCGAGCGCCGCCGTCATGGTGAGGGTCGTGAAGACGCCCGCCTCCGAGAGGCGTTCGAGGGCGCGGTCTTTGAAGCGACGGATGTCGGCGCCCCGATGATACGCGGATGCCTCTGCGCTCTCGCCGTCGAACTGCAGGTACACCTCGACGCGCTCACGATGCTTCTTCAACGTCTCGACGAGGGCGTCGTCTTGCGCGATGCGCAACCCGTTGGAGTTCAGCAGGATGCGCACCACGGGCCGCGCGACGAGGTGGTCGAGCAATTGCTCGAGCCACGGGTAGAGCGTCGGCTCGCCGCCCGAGAGCATGAGCACGTCGATGCGGTCGTTCTCTCGCGAGAGCCGGGCGTCGACCGAGGCGAGCACCTCGGCGAGCGGGGCGACCGCCGAGGCTGCCGGCCCCGACTCGGCGAAACACGTGGGGCAGCGCAGGTTGCAGTGGTCGGTGAGGTCTTCGAGCAGGATGCACGTGTGCTGGGTCTGCATCTCGGGCAGGCCGTCTTCGTAGGCGGACGGCACGGGCTTGAAGTTGCCCGCGAGGTCGGGCGTGTGCACCTTGGTCGGCGCGGTCCACTGCTCGAGATAGCTGAGGATCTCGGCCGACTCGTCGTAGAGCGTCGTGATGAGACCGTGGTCGGGGCAGCCTCGTTCGAGCCAGACCCGTTCGTCGCGCACGACGAGCCGGCCCGAGAGCCGTGCGACCTCGGCGAGCGGCCGGTCGGGATCTTCCTCGTTGCAGCGCGGGCAGAAGGCGTTGACGTAGCGGTGAATGCGGGAGTCGCGAAGCGGCATCCCCGTACCTGCGGTCGGCATGCGCTCACGATACCGGGTCGCTCAACCGATCGACCCTCGCGAAGCGCGCCGATCGCGGCGCGTCTTCCGCTCCGCAGGCGCCGGCCGCACAGCACCCCGTATCTGTGCGCGCCGCCATCCGACCGCCGAACGGGCACTCGATGCCGCCTCGCCTCAGCTGAGGCGG
>NZ_JBSHJY010000041.1:0-27405 GCF_053619715.1 Agromyces sp. NPDC055520
AACGCCCGGACACATTCCGAACCCGGAAGCTAAGACTCGCAGCGCCGATGGTACTGCAGGGGGGACCCTGTGGGAGAGTAGGACACCGCCGGACAATCATTGAGGAGAGAGGCCACCCGAGGACGGGTGGCCTTTCTTCGTTAACGGGGTACTTCACAAGGTGCCCCATTACGGTTGAGTTCCATGAGGACTCCACACACGACGGGACTATCGTGAGCGACTCCAGGCACGGCTCGGCAGACCAGGGACGACCTGAGAAGCGTGATCAGCGCAGCGGCGGCGGCAATGGGGCCGGCCGACCGACGAGCGCTCGCTCCGGTTCCACAGCTCGTGACGGAGCCGCACCGAAGAAGCCGTATGGTGATCGCGACAACCGCAAGCCGTACGGGGACCGCGATGCGAAGAAGCCGTATGGCGACCGCGACGCGAGGAAGCCGTATGGCGACCGTGATGCGAGGAAGCCGTATGGCGACCGTGATGCGAAGAAGCCGTATGGCGACCGCGATGCGAAGAAGCCGTATGGCGACCGCGACGCGAAGAAGCCTTACGGGGACCGCGACGCGAAGAAGCCTTACGGGGACCGCGACGCGAAGAAGCCTTACGGGGACCGCGACAACCGCAAGCCGTATGGCGACCGTGATCCGAAGCCCTATGGTGACCGCGGGGCGTCCAAGCCCTATGGCGACCGCGATGCGAGGAAGCCGTATGGCGACCGCGATGCGAGGAAGCCGTATGGCGACCGCGATGCGAAGAAGCCCTACGGCGACCGCGGGGCGTCCAAGTCCTACGGTGACCGAGACAACCGGAAGCCGTATGGCGACCGCGATGCGAAGAAGCCCTACGGTGATCGTGGGGCATCCAAGCCGTATGGCGACCGCGACGCCCGGAAGCCGTATGGTGACCGCGACAACCGTAAGTCGTATGGTGATGCGCCGCGCGGCAGCCGGCCAGGTGGCCGCGACGACCAGCGCGAGACTCCCCGCGAGAACCACGGAGCCGCCGAGCTGCAGGTGCGTCCGCGCCACGACGACCCGTTCATCCCCGAGTCGATCGAGGCGCGCGACCTCGACAAGGGTGCTCGCGCCGAGCTGAAGACACTGAGCAAGGAGAACGCCGACTGGGTCGCACGACACCTGGTGGCGGCATCCGAACTGCTCGAAGAGGACCCCGAGCTCGCTCACCAGCACGCGCTCTCGGCGGGGCGCCGCGCCGGCCGCATCGCGGTCGTGCGCGAGACGCTGGCGATCACGGCGTACGCGACCGGCGATTTCGCACTCGCGCTCCGCGAGCTCCGCACGTACCGCCGTATCTCGGGCAGCAACGACCAGCTTCCGCTTCTGGTCGACAGCGAGCGCGGTGTCGGTCGCCCCGACCGCGCGCTCGAGGTCGGCCGTGCCGTCGACCGCACGACGCTTCCCGCCGCAGTGCAGGCAGCCCTCGCGATCGCGATGTCGGGTGCCCGGCTCGACCTCGGTCAACCCGAGATCGCCCTCGCCGAGCTCGAGATTCCGCAGCTCGATCCCGATCGCGCGTTCTCGTACAGCCCCGCGCTGTTCTCGGCGTACGCCGAGGTGCTCGAAGAGCTCGGGCGCACCGATGAGGCCGCGACGTGGCGGGCACGGGCCGACCGCGCCGACGCCGCACTCGCCGGCCCGGCCGAGGCCGAGTCGATCGAGATCTTCGAGATCGAACTCGACGAGTCCGCGGATCAGATCGAGGCGGTCGTCGAGGTCGCCGAGACGGTCGAGTCGGTCGAGCAGGTCGAGCTCGAGGCATCCATCGAGACCGAAGCGGCGGATGACGCGGCGCAGGCCGATTCCGTCGACGTCGACGACATCGGCGACGACACGGTCGACCGCGACCCGGGCGACGTGCTCGAAGACGAGGTGCGTGCGGTGCTCGCCGAGACCGCCGACCTCGACACCGAAGAGAACGAGGGCACGACCGGTGGGTCTGTTTCGCGCGAAGGCTGAGGTCGCGACGCCGCTCGACGGTATCGACGCGGTGCTCGCCGACCTCGACGGCGTCGTCTACGCCGGCGCCCACGCGATTCCTCGCGCGGTCGAGAGCCTGAACCTCGCCAAGCGCGACCGGGCCGTCGGGTACATCACGAACAACGCCTCGCGCAGCGATGCATCCGTCGCCGATCATCTGGCCGAGCTCGGTCTCGACGTCGTGCCGAACGATGTCGTGACGTCGCCGCAGGCGGCGATGACGCTGCTCGCCGAGCGGGTCGCGCCCGGCGCGCTCGTCTTCGTCGTGGGCGGTGAGGGCATCACGTCCGAGCTCGAGAAGCGCGGGTACCGCATCACCCGGTCAGCCGACGACGCGCCCGACGCGGTCGTGCAGGGCTTCACGCCCGAGATCGGCTGGCGCGAACTCGCCGAGGCCTCGTTCGCGCTGAATGCGAACGGCGGGCCGGATGCTGCGTCCCCGGGCATTCCCTGGATCGCGACGAACATGGACTGGACGATTCCGGTCGCGCGCGGCATCGCGCCAGGAAACGGCACCCTCGTCTCGGCGGTGCACACCGCGGTCGGGCGGTTCCCGCTCGTCGCGGGCAAGCCCGAGACGCCGATCTTCGACGAGGCCAGGCGCCGGTTCGCGGCCGAACAGCCGCTCGTGGTGGGCGACCGGCTCGACACCGACATCCTCGGTGCGCGCCGGGCCGGCATGTCGAGTGCGCTGGTGCTGACGGGCGTCGACCGTGCGAAGCAGGTGCTCGCGGCACCGGCGACGAGCCGGCCCGATTTCATCCTCGCCGACCTCGACGGACTTCACGCACCGTATCCGGTGACCGAGCAGCTTCGCGGGGTCACGCGGGTGGGCCGTGCGCGCGTGCGGGTGGCGGGCAATCGGGTCGAAATCGTCGACGACGGCGGCGACGAGCTCGATCTGCTCCGCGCCGCGTGCGCGGCGATCTGGGATTCGGGCGTGGGGATCCACGTGCTCGACGTTCCGGCCCGGCTCTACAGCTGACCGGTCGGTCGTCCGGCCGGGTGTCGCCTGGTCGGGGTAGCGTTGAGTACGTGAGCACTGAACCCGATCGAGCCGATGCGGCCGAGCCGATTCAAGCCGAGCCGACCACGCAGGTGTCCGAATCGAGGCCCGCCTCGTCGGTGGCGGCCGTGCTCGCCGAGGTCGAGGCGCGACCGCTCGCGGAACGCGCCGAGGGCTACCAGGCTCTCGCCGAGCGGCTCCGCACCCAGCTCGAGCATTCCGACCCGTCGCTGCGCACCTGATCGTGCCCGATCAACGTCTCGACGCCGCCCTCGCGGCCCGCGGTCTCGCCCGCTCCCGCACGCACGCGGCCACGCTCATCGCGGCGGGCGTCGTGACGGTCGACGGGCGGCCGGTCGTCAAGTCCGCCGCGAAGGTCGGCGAAGACGCAGTGCTCGAGGTCGCGGCATCCGATCACTATGTGAGCCGTGCGGCGCACAAGCTCATCGCCGGTCTCGACGGCTTCGGCGTCGATGTCGCCGGCCGCATCGCGCTCGACGCCGGTGCTTCGACGGGCGGGTTCAGCCAGGTGCTGCTGGAACGCGGGGCCCGCCAGGTGCTCGCGGTCGACGTCGGGCACGACCAGCTCGCGGCCGAACTCGTCGGCGCGCCCGGGCTCGTGCTCGTCGAGGGGTGCAATGTGCGTCATCTCGATGCCGCACTCCTCGCCGAACTCACGGGGGTCGCCGAGCGCCCCTCGCTCGTCGTCGCCGATCTCTCGTTCATCTCGCTCACCGTCGTGCTGCCGGCGCTTCGGGCCTCGGCGAGCGATGACGCCGACTTCGTGCTGCTCGTCAAACCGCAATTCGAGGTGGGGCGCGGGGGAGTGCGCGAGGGCGTCGTGCGCGACGCGGGCCTGCGCGCCGAGGCCGTCTCGAATGTGCTGTGGGCGGCCTTCGACATGGGTCTCGGCACCGCCGGCGTCTTGTCCTCCCCAATCGCCGGTGGGCACGGAAACCTCGAGTACCTCGTGCATCTGAGCGCGGCGGGCGGGTCGAATCCGACAGAATGGATGCGTCGGGTCGACGAACTGACGAGAGGGGCGAAGGCGTGAGCGACGCACGGCGCTTCCTGGTGGTCTCGCACACCGGTCGGCAGTCCGCCCTCGAGGCGACGAGCGAGGTCTGCACGCAACTGCTCGCCGCCGGCGCAGTGCCGGTCATCGCGGCCGAGCACTGGGCAGAGGTGCACGACTTCGTGCCCGGGCTCAACGGCACGGTGGAACGATTCGAAGACACCGACCCCGCGGCCATCGAGCTCGTCATCGTGCTCGGCGGCGACGGCACGATCCTGCGGGCCGCCGAGATCATGCGCGACCACCCCGTGCCGCTGCTCGGCGTGAACCTCGGTCACGTCGGCTTCCTCGCCGAGAGCGAGCGCGACGATCTCGGCTACACGATCGGCCGTGCGCTCGCCCGCGACTACACCGTCGAAGAACGCATGACTCTCGCGGTGCGGGCCAAGGTCGGCACCGCGGTGGTCTACGAGAGCTGGGCCCTCAACGAGGTGACCGTCGAGAAGGCCGAACGCGAGCGTATGCTCGAGGTCGTCATCGAGGTCGACCGTCGGCCACTCTCGTCGTTCGGTTGCGACGGCGTCGTGATGTCGACCCCGACGGGGTCGACGGCGTACTCGTTCTCGGCGGGCGGCCCCGTCGTCTGGCCGAGCCTCGAGGCGCTCCTGCTCGTGCCGCTCAGCGCCCACGCGCTCTTCGCGCGGCCGCTCGTCGTCGGCCCCGAGTCGTCGCTCGCCGTCGAGATCCTGCAGCGCACCGTGGCATCCGCCGTCATCTGGTGCGACGGTCGGCGCACCTTCGACCTGCCGCCGGGCGCGCGCGTGATCGTGCGCAAGTCGCCGGTTCCCGTGCGGCTCGCCCGCCTGCACGAGGCGCCGTTCACCGATCGGCTCGTGAACAAGTTCCAGCTGCCGGTCACCGGGTGGAGAGGGCCGGCCGGACGTGAGTGAGGGCTGCGTGAGTGAGGGTTTGCGTTGATTGAAGGCTGCGTTGATTGAAGAACTCGGCATCCGCGATCTCGGCGTGATCGCCGAGGCCACTTTGCCGCTCGGCGCCGGGTTCACGGCCGTGACCGGCGAGACCGGCGCGGGCAAGACCATGGTGGTGACCGCCCTCGGGCTGCTGCTCGGCGCTCGCGCCGACGCGGGCGCGGTGCGTGCGGGCGCCAAGCAGGCCTGGGTCGAGGGCCGCTGGCTCGTGCCCGACGACGGCGCGATCGCCGACCGGGTCGCCGAGACCGGCGGCGAGGTCGAGGCCGGCGAACTGCTGCTCGGGCGATCCGTCTCGGCCGAGGGGCGCAGTCGGGCGGTCGTCGGCGGCCGCAGCGCGCCCGTGGGCGTGCTCTCGGAACTCGGCGACGAGCTCGTCGTGGTGCACGGCCAGGCCGACCAGCAACGGCTCCGCTCGGCCGTGGCGCAGCGCGAGGCACTCGACCGCTTCGCCGGGCCGAAGCTGCACGCGCTGCTCGATGAGTATCGCGTCGCATTCACGACCTGGCGCACGGATGCCGCCGAGCTCGAACGGCTTCGGGCCGATCACGAGTCGCGGCTGCGCGAGGCCGAAGAGCTTCGCGCGGCGCTCGACGAGGTCGAGGCGGCCGACCCGCAGCCCGGCGAAGACGCCGAGCTGCACGAGCGCGCCGACCGGCTCTCGAACCTCGAAGAGCTGCGGATCGCGGCCGCACAGGCTCGTGCGCTGATCTCGGCCGAAGACGTCGTCGACGATGCTCCCGACGCGGTCGCCCTCGTCGACGGAGCCCGCCGCCACCTCGAACGCGTCGCCGAGCACGACCCCGCCCTGCAGCCGATCGGCGAGGCGCTGACGAACGCCGGGTTCCTGCTCGCCGACGCCGCCGCCGAGCTGTCGGGCTACCTCGCCGGCCTCGACGCCGACGGCGCGCGCGAGCTCGAGATCGTGCAAGAGCGACGCGCCCTGCTCGGCGGCCTCGTGCGCCGTCACGGCGGCGACCTCGACGATGTGCTCGAATTCCGTCGCACCGGCGGTCTTCGGCTCGTCGAACTCGACGGCGACGACGAGCGCATCGAGGGGCTCGAGGCATCCGTCGCCTCGCTCGAAGCCGACGTCGACCGTCTGGCCGCTGCGCTCACCGAACTGCGCACCGATGCCGCCGAGCGACTGGCCGACGCCGTCACCGCCGAGCTGTCGGCCCTCGCGATGCCCGACGCCCGACTCGCGGTCGTGATCGAACCGACCGCCGACGCGACCGCCCACGGCCGCGACACTGTTTCGATCCTGCTGCGACCGCACCCCGGCGCCGAACCGCGCCCGGTCTCGCGCGGAGCCTCGGGCGGCGAGCTCTCACGGGTGATGCTCGCGATCGAGGTCGTGATCGCGGGCAGCGACCCGGTGCCCACCTTCGTCTTCGACGAGGTCGACGCGGGTGTCGGCGGCGCCGCCGCGATCGAGATCGGGCGACGACTCGCACGACTCGCCGAGCGTTCGCAGGTCATCGTCGTCACCCACCTCGCACAGGTCGCCGCATTCGCGACGAACCACCTGAGCGTGGTCAAGGGCACCGACGGCCAGGTCACCTCGTCGAGCGTGCGCCAGCTCGGCGGAGCCGAGCGCGAGGCCGAGATGGCGCGGCTCCTGTCTGGGCTCGCCGACTCGCAGAGCGGGCTCGCGCACGCGCGGGAGCTGTTGGAGATCGCTGCAGAACCTGCGGCGTGACCCGCGGCTGAACGGCCGCGATCGAAGGGGTCAGACGGATCCCGGGAGGAAATGGGGGAGCGCGTGGGGCATGTCGGGCCGAATGATCAGGAACGTGAGTTAGACTTCAAGCCCGTGGTGGATGAACGCGGAACAGCTCGAGCGAGCACAGACAATTCGAACCCTGCGTCGACGAACGGCGAGACCAAGCACATCTTCGTGACCGGTGGTGTCGTCTCATCGTTGGGCAAGGGACTCACGGCGGCGAGTCTCGGCAATCTCCTGACTGCCAGGGGCCTGCGAGTCGTCATGCAGAAGCTCGATCCCTATCTGAACGTGGATCCGGGCACGATGAACCCGTTCCAGCACGGCGAGGTCTTCGTGACCGACGACGGCGCTGAGACCGACCTCGACATCGGTCACTACGAGCGGTTCCTCGACATCAACCTGAGCCAGGCGGCGAACGTCACCACCGGCCAGATCTACTCGACGGTCATCGCCAAAGAGCGCCGTGGCGAGTACCTCGGCGACACGGTGCAGGTGATCCCGCACATCACCGACGAGATCAAGCGGCGCATGCGGCTGCAGGCCTCGGAGTCGCCGAAGCCCGACGTCATCATCACCGAGATCGGCGGCACGGTGGGCGACATCGAGTCGCAGCCGTTCATCGAGTCGGCTCGCCAGGTGCGCCACGAGCTCGGCCGCAAGAACGTGTTCTTCGTGCACGTCTCGCTCGTGCCGTTCATGGGCGCCTCGGGTGAGCAGAAGACGAAGCCCACCCAGCACTCCGTGGCCGCACTGCGCTCCATCGGCATCCAGCCCGACGCGCTCGTGCTGCGCAGCGACCGCCCCGTCACCGAGTCGAACAAGCGCAAGATCGCGCTCATGTGCGACGTCGACGAGCAGGCGGTCGTGAACGCGGTCGACGTGCCGTCGATCTACGACATCCCGACGATGCTGCACGACCAGGGACTCGACGCGTACATCATCGATGTGCTCGGCCTCAGCGAGAAGGCGGCCGACGTCGACTGGTCGGGCTGGAGCAACCTGCTCGACGTCGTGCACGACCCCAAGCACGAGGTCACGATCGGGCTCGTCGGCAAGTACATCGACCTGCCCGACGCCTACCTCTCGGTCACCGAGGCGCTGCGCGCCGGCGGGTTCGCGAACGACGCCAAGGTCAACATCGAGTGGATCCCGTCGGACGAGTGCCAGACGCCCGAGGGCGCGCAGAAGCACCTCGGCCACCTCGACGGCATCTGCGTACCCGGCGGCTTCGGTGTGCGCGGCATCGAGGGCAAGCTCGGTGCGCTGCTGTTCGCTCGTGAGAACGGCATCCCCGTGCTCGGCCTCTGCCTCGGCCTGCAGTGCATGGTCATCGAATACTCGCGCAACGTCGTCGAGGGCCTGCCCGGCGCCTCGTCGAGCGAGTTCGACCCAGACACGCAGTTCCCCGTCATCGCGACGATGGAGGAGCAGGTCGAGATCATCGCCGGCGGCGACCTCGGCGGCACCATGCGACTCGGCCTCTACCCCGCGAAGCTCGCCGAGGGGTCGATCGCGGCCGAACTCTACGGCTCGACCGAGGTCTCCGAGCGTCACCGCCACCGCTACGAGGTCAACAACGCCTACCGCGACCGCATCGCCGAGGCGGGGCTGTCGTTCTCGGGCATGTCGCCCGACCGGCACCTCGTCGAGTTCGTCGAGCTGCCGCGCGAGGTGCACCCGTTCTACGTCGGCACGCAGGCCCACCCCGAGCTGCGAAGCCGCCCGAACAACCCGCACCCGCTGTTCCGCGGCCTCGTCGGGGCTGCGCTCGAGCGCCAGCAGGCGAGCCAGTTGTTCGACGACGTGGACGATGACTGACCGTACCGACTCCGGCCTCGGCCTCGGCACCGACTCCGGCACCGGTGGGCGGCGCGAGCCGCTCGCCGATGAACGGGTCGACGTGCCCGTCGTCTCGAGCGAACGGGTCTTCGAGGGCCGCGTGTGGGACATCCGCCGCGACGCCTTCGAGTTCGGCGGCGAGATCATCGTGCGCGAGTACACCGACCACACCGGTGCCGTCGGCGTGCTCGCGCTCGACGACGACGATCGGGTGCTGCTCATCAAGCAGTACCGGCACCCCGTGCGCATGCGCGACTGGGAGATCCCGGCCGGGCTGCTCGACGTCGACGGCGAGCCGCCGCTGGCCGCCGCGAAGCGGGAACTCGCCGAAGAGGCCGACCTCGAGGCATCCGATTGGGCGGTACTGACCGATGTCGCGACCTCGCCCGGTGGCAGCGACGAGCTGATCCGGGTGTATCTGGCCCGCGGCCTGACGGCGACCGCCGAGGCCTTCGCCCGCGAGGGCGAAGAGGCCGACATCGAGAAGCGCTGGGCACCGCTCGACGAGTGCGTCGACGCGGTGCTCGAACGGCGCGTCCACAACGCGCCACTGGCGGTCGCGGTGCTCGCGGCCGCAGCGGCACGCGCCCGAGGGTGGTCGAGCCTCGGCGCAGCGGATGCCGCGTGGCCCGGGCACGCCGTCGGCCGCACGGAGCCGGCGGGCCGATGAGCCGAAACCCCGTCGACGACTACCTGCGGCATCTCGCCGTCGAGCGGGGGCTCGCGCAGAACACGATCTCGTCGTATCGGCGCGACCTCGCGATCTACGCCGACTGGCTCACGGCTCGCAGTATCGCGGGGCCGTCGGCGGCGACCGAGCAGGATCTCGGCGACTTCGTGCGCTTCCTCGGCGCCGAACGCGTGCCGCCGCTCGCGACCTCGTCGATCGCGCGCGTGCTCTCGGCGGTGCGTGGGCTGCACCGGTTCCTCGCCGAGGAGGGGCTCGTGCCGGTCGACGTCTCGCGCGAGCTGCGACCGCCGAAGCTGCCGATGCGGTTGCCCAAGGCGATCCCCGTCGACGACGTCGAGGCGCTCATCGCGGCTGCCGGGGGCGACGAACCCACCGACCTCCGCGACACCGCACTGCTCGAGGTGCTCTACGCGACGGGCGCGCGCGTCTCGGAGGCCGTGTCGCTCAACGTCGACGACCTCGTCGATCAAGAGGTCGTGCGACTCTTCGGCAAGGGCGGCAAGCAGCGCATCGTGCCGCTCGGCAGCTACGCGCGGCGGGCCGTCGACGCCTACCTCGTGCGCGCCCGGCCGCTGCTTTCCGCACGCGGCACGGCGACGCCGGCGCTCTTCCTCGGTGTGCGCGGCAAGCGGATGTCGCGGCAGGCCGCCTGGGAGGCGCTCCGTGACGCCGCCGAGACCGCCGGACTCGCGACATCCGTCTCGCCGCACACCCTGCGGCACTCGTTCGCGACGCACCTGCTCGAGGGCGGCGCCGATGTGCGCGTCGTGCAGGAGCTGCTCGGCCACTCCTCGGTCGCCACCACGCAGATCTACACGCTCGTCACAGCTGACACACTCCGGGAGATGTACACAGCGGCCCACCCGCGTGCTCGCTAGAATCGACCAAGCACCCGCCCGGCACAGGAGAGAGTTGACACGTGACGCACCAGACGCACCACTCAGCGGACGGAATCGCCAATCCGCCAGAGCTCGGTCCCACTGGTCGCCCGTCCCGCGAGTTCCCCGAGCCGGTTGCGCTCACCTCGCACGGCCCCGCCCGCATCATCGCCCTCTGCAACCAGAAGGGCGGCGTCGGCAAGACGACCACCACGATCAACCTCGGCGCGACGCTCGCCGAGTACGGCCGCCGGGTGCTCGCGATCGACTTCGACCCGCAGGGCGCGCTCTCGGCGGGCCTCGGCGTGCCGACGCACGATGTGCCGACGATCTACGACCTGCTGCTCTCGCGCACGCTCGACCCGGCCGACGTGATCCAGCCGACGAGCGTCGAGGGCCTCGACGTCATCCCCGCGAACATCGATCTCTCGGCCGCAGAGGTGCATCTCGTCACCGAGGTCGCCCGTGAGCAGATCCTCGCGAGCGTGCTGCGCCGCGTCTCGGCCGACTACGACGTCATCCTCATCGACTGCCAGCCGTCGCTCGGCCTGCTCACCGTGAACGCGCTGACGGCCAGCCACGGCGTCGTCATCCCGCTCGAGTGCGAGTACTTCGCGCTGCGCGGTGTGGCCCTGCTCATCGAGACGATCGACAAGGTGCGCGATCGGCTGAACCCGGCAATCCAGCTCGACGGCATTCTCGCGACGATGTACGACTCGCGCACGCTCCACTCCCGTGAGGTGCTCGAGCGCGTCGTCGATGCCTTCGGCGACGAGGTGCTCGAGACCGTCATCACCCGCACCGTGAAGTTCCCCGACGCGAGTGTCGCGGGCGCCCCGATCACCGAGTTCGCACCCGAGCACCAGGCGTCGAAGGCATACCGCCAGCTCGCGAGGGAACTGGTCTTCCGTGGCGCGGTCGCCTGAGGCGGCTTCGGCCCCCGAACAGCACGCGCCCGACGAGGCTGTGTCGGCCGAAGCGACGTCGGGTCCGGCGGAACGCAGCGGCTTCCGCGTCGCGCTCACGAACTTCGAGGGCCCGTTCGATCTGCTGCTCTCGCTCATCACGAAGCACGAGCTCGACATCACCGAGGTCTCGCTCTCTGCGGTGACCGACGAGTTCATCTCGTACCTGCGCGGCCTCGACTCGGAGGAGGAGCTCGATCGTGCGTCGGAGTTCCTCGTGGTGGCGGCGACGCTGCTCGACCTGAAGGTCGCGGGGCTGCTGCCGCAGGGCGAGCTCGTCGATGCCGAAGACGTCGCCCTGCTCGAGGCGCGCGACCTGCTCTTCGCGCGGCTGCTGCAGTACCGCGCCTTCAAAGAGGCGGCGCGCTGGTTCTCGGGCCACCTCGAACAGGAGTCGCTGCGGCATGCCCGCAACGTGCGGCTCGAAGAGAAGTTCCGCAAGCGGGCACCCGAACTCGTGTGGACGTTGTCGGCCGAAGACTTCGCGGCGCTTGCGACGCTCGCGATGACGCCGCGCGAGATCCCCGTGGTCGGACTCGACCACCTGCACGCACCGCTCGTCTCGATCCGCGAACAGGCGGCGCACCTCGTCGCCGTGCTGCGCCGCGGCGAGCCCGTGACGTTCCGCCAGCTGATCGCCGGCGTCGGGCAGCCGGGGGTCGTCGTCGCACGGTTTCTCGCAGTGCTCGAGCTGTATCGGCACGCCGCGATCGGGTTCGATCAGCTCGAACCGCTCGGCGAGCTGACGCTGCACTGGTCGGCCGAGCACTGGTCGGATGAGAACCTCGAGAGCCTGGGGGCTGACTATGACGAATGAGACGGATATCGCGGCGACGGGTCTCGATACGGGCGCTGAGCGCCCTACTCGACCACCGGAGCATGAGGGTCTCGATACGGGCGCAGAGCGCCCTACTCGACCACCGGTGCGTGAGGCCGACGGATCCGAACCGGACGGCCCCGAGCTGTCGGTCGCGACGCCGCTCGACGTGCCGGGCCAGGCCCGTCTCGACCTCGACCGTGCGCTCGAGGCGATCCTCTTCATCGCCGACGAACCGCAGAGCGTCGTGTCGCTGGCAGCGGCGGTCGCACGCCCGGTCGCCGAGGTGCGCGCCGCGATTGCGAGGCTGCGGGCCGACTACGACGGGGCCGGCTCGTCGGGTGAACCGCGAACGGATGTCGCGGGGGAGCCGGAACCGCGAAGCATCCGTCGCGGTTTCGAACTCCGCGAGGTCGGCGGCGGCTGGCGCTTCTATGTGCGAGCCGAGTACGACACCCTCGTCGCCGACTTCGTGCTCACGCAATCGTCGACGCGGCTCTCGCAGGCCGCGCTCGAGACGCTCTCGGTGATCGCCTACAAGCAGCCGATCTCGCGCTCGCAGGTCGCGTCGATCCGTGCGGTGAACGTCGACTCGGTCGTGCGCACCTTGCTCGGCCGGGGGCTCGTGACCGAGGTCGACACCGACCCCGAGACCGGCGCGATCCTCTATGGCACGACCGAGCTGCTGCTCACGAACCTCGGCATCAACTCGCTCGACGAGCTGCCCCATATCTCGCCGTTGCTCGACGACGGCCAGGAAGGATTCGATCTTGACTGACGAAACGGGTTGGGGCGGCGCACCCGCCCCCGAGGGCCAACGGCTGCAGAAGGTGCTCGCCGCGGCCGGCGTCGCGAGCCGGCGGGTCTCGGAGCAGTACATCGTCGAGGGCCGCGTCGAGGTGAACGGCGTGGTCGTCACCGAGCTCGGCCGCCGCGTCGACCCCGAGACCGACCTCGTCGCGGTCGACGGCGTCGCCGTGCAGCTCGATCCGGCCAAGCGTTACTACATGCTGAACAAGCCGCGCGGCGTCGTCTCGTCGATGCGCGACGAGCAGGGGCGGCCAGACCTCACGCGCTTCACCGACGACCTCGAAGAACGGGTGTTCAACGTCGGCCGCCTCGATGCGGAGACGAGCGGCCTGCTGCTGCTGACGAACGACGGCGAACTCGCGCACGTGCTCGCGCACCCCTCGTTCGGCGTGTCGAAGACGTACATCGCGAAGGTCACGGGTCGGGTCACGCCGCAGGTGATCCAGCGGCTGAAGAACGGCGTCGAGCTCGACGACGGGCCGATCGCGGCCGACACGGCGCGCATCCTGCAGCAGCAGGGCGACGACCGTCACTCGATGGTCGAACTCACCCTGCACTCCGGTCGCAATCGCATCGTGCGCCGCATGCTCGACGCGGTGGGGCACCCGGTCGTCGATCTCGTGCGCCGCAGCTTCGGCCCGCTGAACCTCGGCACCCTGCGGTCGGGCCAGATGCGCGAGCTGACGAAGGCCGAGCGTGGACAGCTGCTCACGATCTCGCGAGCCGCCGGAGCCGATGGAGCCGCCGGTGCGGCCGACGCCGCCGTCGCCGACGCCGACCAGGAGGCGCCGGATGAATGAGGCACGACTGACCGGCCCGGTCCGCGTGGTCGGGGTGGGCCTGCTCGGCGCGAGCATCGGCCTCGGGCTGCGCGCGAAGGGCATCGAGGTGATGCTCGCCGACGCGTCGCCGACGAACCTCGCGATCGCCGTCGACTACGGCGCCGGCCGGCCCGCCGCACCCGGCGACCGCCCGCAGCTCATCGTCGTGTGCGTGCCGCCCGATGTGACGGCCGATGTGGTCGCGGCCGAGCTCGAGGCGTACCCCGAGGCGATCGTCACGGACGTCGCGAGCGTCAAGCTCGCCGTCTACGAGAACCTGAAGGCGCGCGGCGCCGACCTCTCGCGCTACATCGGCACCCACCCCATGGCCGGGCGCGAGCTCGGCGGGCCCATGTCGGGCCGAGCCGACCTCTTCGTCGGCCGCCCGTGGGTGGTCGCCGCCCACGGCGGCATCTCGTATCAAGACGGTTCGGCGATCGACGACCTCATCCTCGATCTCGGCGCGACCCTCGTCGAGCTCACCCCCGAGCAGCACGACGCCGCCGTCGCCCTCGTCTCGCACGTGCCGCAGGTCGTGTCGAGCCTCATGGCGCGCCGGCTCATCGACGCCCCGCACGCCTCGGTGAACCTCGCCGGGCAGGGCCTGCGCGACGTCACGCGCGTCGCCGCGAGCGACCCCGAACTGTGGGTGCAGATCCTCGGGCAGAACGCCGCGCCGGTCGCCGAGATCCTGCGCGGCTACCGCGACGACCTCGACCGCTTCATCGAGGCGATTGCGAACATGGATGCCCCGGGCGCACGTCGCCGCGTCGCCGAGGAACTCTTCGGCGGCAACACGGGCGTCGAGCGGCTGCCCGGAAAGCACGGCGTCGATCGGCGCTACTCGAGCCTCATCGTCATGATCGACGACAAGCCGGGCCAGCTCGCCCGGCTCTTCAACGACGTCGGCGCGGCCGGAGCCAACATCGAAGACCTGCGGCTCGAACACTCGCCGGGCGCGCAGATCGGACTCGCCGAGATCTCGGTGCTCCCCGAGGTGCAGCAGCACCTCACCGATGAGCTGGCCGCGCGCGGCTGGCGGATTGCAGGTTGAACATGTCACCCGTCATCCCGTTCGTCGTGGCCGTCGACGGCCCGGCCGGCAGCGGCAAGTCGAGCGTCTCGAAGGCGGTCGCGCGCCGGCTCGACTTCGGGTTCCTCGATACGGGCGCCGCGTACCGTGCGCTGGCGTGGCATGCCGAGGCATCCGGTGTCGACACCGACGACGCGGCATCCGTCATCTCATGTCTCGATTCGTTCGACTACCGCATCGGCACCGACCCGACCGGCTACGCCGTGCATGTCGGCGGCGTCGACGTCACCGATGCGATCCGCGACCCCCAGATCTCGGCGGTCGTGAGCGCGGTCGCCCGGGTGCCCGAGGTGCGCCGGCACCTCATCGAGCTGTTCCGCTCGATCATGGCGGCGGTCGATGCGCCGGGCATCATCGTCGAGGGCCGCGACATCACGACCGTGGTGGCGCCCGATGCACCCGTTCGCATCCTCCTCACAGCATCCGAAGCGGTTAGAATGGGCAGGCGCTCCGCAGAGCTGACCGGATCCTCGGTCGAGGCAGTGGGGGAGCAGCTGCGGAAGCGCGACGCGGCGGACTCCAAGGTCGTGGACTTCATGACCGCGGCAGACGGCGTCACCACCGTGGATTCGACGGAACTCGACTTCGACCAGACGGTCGAAGCGGTCATCGGCGTGATCCGCGCGGCGGCACCGCAGCTCGCGCCCACGGCGGGCGAGTCGAGCGCACAGATTTCAGAGGAGACACCATGACCGACACGAGCGAAGAATTCGACGCTCCCGACGACGACCTCGCCGAGCGTCTCGCCGACGTCGACGACGACCTCGCCGAGCAGCGCGCAGCGACGCTGCGGTCGGGGCTCGCCGACTATGCGCTCGACGACGACGACCTCGACGTGCTCGAGCACTCGGACGAGGGCGAAGAGGGCGTGCGCTACCTGCCCGCGCTGCCCGTCATCGCGATCGTCGGTCGCCCGAACGTGGGCAAATCGGCCCTCGTCAACCGAATCCTCGGCCGCCGCGAGGCCGTCGTCGAAGACACCCCCGGCGTCACCCGCGACCGCGTGGCCTACAAGGGCGAGTACCTCGACCGGCGCTTCACGCTCGTCGACACCGGCGGTTGGGAGCCCGACGCGAAGGGCATCGACGCCTCGGTCGCACTGCAGGCCGAGGTCGCGATCGAACTCTGCGACGTCGTGCTCTTCGTCGTCGACGCCACGGTCGGCGCGACCTCGACCGACGAGCACGTCGTGCGGCTCTTGCGCAAGACGAACAAGCCCGTGTTCCTGCTCGCGAACAAGGTCGACGACGCCCGTCAAGAGCCCGAGGCGGCAGCGCTCTGGAACCTCGGCCTCGGCGAGCCGTACCCGGTCTCCGCACTGCACGGTCGCGGTGTCGCCGACATGCTCGAAGCGGTCTTCAAGGTGCTGCCGCAGGTCTCGGCCGTCGCGAAAGACGAGTTCGGCGGCCCCCGCCGCGTCGCGATCCTCGGCCGACCGAACGTCGGCAAGAGCTCGCTGCTGAACAAGTCCGCGGGCGAAGAGCGCGTCGTCGTGAACGAGCTCGCGGGCACCACGCGCGACCCGGTCGACGAGCAGATCGAGCTCGGCGGCAAGATCTGGCGCTTCGTCGACACCGCCGGCATCCGTCGCCGCGTGCACCTGCAGCAGGGCGCCGACTTCTACGCCTCGCTGCGCACCCAGGCCGCGCTCGAGAAGGCCGAGGTGGCCGTCGTGCTGCTCGACGTCTCGGTGCCGATCTCGGAACAGGACGTGCGCATCATCGACCTCGTGCTCGAGTCGGGCCGGGCGCTCGTGCTCGCGTACAACAAGTGGGACCTGCTCGACGACGAACGCCGCCGCTACCTCGAGCGGGAGATCGAGCAAGACCTGCATCACGTGTCGTGGGCGCCGCGCGTCAACATCTCGGCGAAGACCGGGCGTCACCTCGAGAAGCTCGTGCCCGCCCTCGAGACGGCACTCGAGTCGTGGGACACCCGCATCGCGACGGGCAAGTTCAACGCCTTCCTCACCGAACTGACGCAAGAGCACCCGCACCCGGTGCGCGGCGGCAAGCAGCCCCGCGTGCTGTTCGGCACCCAGGCGGCCAGCCGCCCGCCGACCTTCGTGCTCTTCACGACCGGGTTCCTCGACCCGGGCTACCGCCGGTTCATCCAGCGGCGGCTGCGCGAGATCTACGGCTTCGAGGGTTCGCCCATCGTCATCAACATGCGCGTGCGCGAGAAGCGCGACCGCTCGAAATAGGCGAACGGATGTCGCGGCGCCCGAGTCACCCCTTCACCGGGAGCGGCTCGGGCGTTCGTGCTTTCATCGTCGCGACGGGGGAGTGATGGACGTCACGATCCGGGTGAAGCCCGGCAGCCGCAAGGGCCCGCTCGTCGAAGCGCTCGAGGGCGACCCGTCGGCCTCACTCGTCGTGTTCGTGCGCGAGCGTGCGGTCGACGGCGCTGCGAACGCCGGGGTCGTCGCGGCGCTCGCGGCCCATTTCGGGGTGCCGCGCAGCCGCGTGAGCATCCTTCGCGGTGAGGCGTCGCGCGTGAAGCGCGTGCGCGTCGACGCGGACTGAGTCGGGGCGCGGCGGGGCGGGCGCGCGGCTCGTCACGGCGTCGGCATGGCGCGACACGTCTACCATGGCGCCATGGCTCTCGTCGAGGCGGGCGATGCAGGCGACGCGGACACCGTAGGCACTGCAGGCGCTGCGGGCGGTGCAGGCGCTGCCGCCATTGAAGGTGGCGCAGGCGCGGTCGTGCTGGCGGCGCTGCGGGCGATCGGCGACCGCATCGACGCGATCGAACCCGCTGCGATCGACGACGAGCCCGATGCGGTGCACCGCCTGCGCACGAACGTGCGCCGGCTTCGCAGCGTGCTCGCCGTGTACGGGCCACTGTTCGACGAGACCGCCGTAGGCGATCTGCGTCGCGCCTACGGCGAGTTCGGCCGGGAACTCGGTTCGGTGCGCGACCTCGAGGTGCGGCTGCAGGTGGCCGAGCGGGCGCTGCGGGATGCCGCCGAGCCGGGGCTGCTCGGCACGGGCCCGCTGGATCGGGGTCTGTTCGATTCGGTGGCGCTGGCAGCCGTCGGCGACCGCATCATCGATGAGACGAGTGCCGCCCACCGGCGCGCGCACCTTCGATACGTCGCGCTTCAGCGGTCGCCGCTCGCGACTGAGCGTCGCGCGGCCCTCGCCGAATTCCTGGAGCATGCACCGCTGCTGCCGCCGGCCGCTGGACCGGCCCGGCCGGTGCTCGCCGCGTTGCTCGCGCGCGAAGCGCATCGGGCCGTGCAACGTGCGTCGGGAGTCGATGACGCGGCCGCGCCGGCGCGGTTGCATGCGGTGCGGAAGGCCGGGCGGCGAGTCCGCTATGCCGCGGAGGCGCTGACCGAAGAGCCGCTCGCGCTCTTCGGTGCACCGGCGCGGCGACTCGCACGCGCGGGGGAGTCGATCCACGACGTGCTCGGCGACCACCGGGATCAGTCGCTGTTCGCCGAGTATCTGCGCACGCTGGCGCCGCGCACGGCCGACGGGGGCGAACGGCTGGTCATCGACACGCTGGCCCTCGCAGCAGAGCGGCGCGCCGGCATGCGCATCGCCGATCTCGAGCCTGCGGTGCGTGCGCTGCGCAGTGCCGAACGCGGCTGGTTCTCGCGCTGACGCCGGGTCAGCCGGCCCGATCAGCCGGCCAGCTCGACCTGCATGATCGCGCGGTCGGGCCGCGGGCGGGAGACCTCGGTGAAGCCCGCATGCACGAACATCGAGACCGTGCCGTGGAAGAGCGCGTCGGGCGTCACCTTCGTGCGAACCGACGGGTCGACGGCGTACGCCTCGACGACCGCGGCGCCGCCTGAGCGTGCGAAGTCGACGGCGGCCTCGGCGAGCGCGCGGGCGACGCCACGGCCCCGATGGTTGCGGGGCACGACGAAGCACGAGACCGCCCAGACGGCCGCGTCGTCGAAGTCGGGATGCGCGGTGCCGCCCTTGACGATGGTGCTCTGACGCACTCTCGCGAGATCGGTGCGCGGCTCGACGGCGCACCAGCCGACCGGCGTCTCGCCGTCGTAGGCGACGAGCCCGCGCCCGATGCCGGACGACTGCACTTGCTCTTTCAGGCGATCGTGCAAGCCCTCGTCGCCGAATCTGCGCCAGTCGCTGCCGGGGATCTTGTACCACTGGCACCAGCAGTGCGCGGGGTCGCCCTGGGTGCCGAACACCGCCTCGACATCGGCGAAGGGCACCTCCTTCGCAGGAGCGACTCTGAGCCGGAGCGGCTCGATGTCTTCGGTCACGTCGGTTATCACGCTTCGAAGATAGCGCCGACCACCGACATCCGCATCGGGGTTCGCCATGGGCGACCGCTCGGCGCCGTCTGCGCCGTCAGCGCACCGTGAACCGGGCGAAGCGGTGGACCGGGATGCCGTCGAGCGAAACCTGGCGACCCGGCTGCGTCGCGCGGGGGAGCGGGTCGCGGGTGCCGGCATCACGGAACCGCTGCACGGCCCACGTCTGCACCCCGGCGTCTGCCAGTCGACCGCCGAGCAGCGACAACCCGGCCTCGTCGATCGCCGCGGAGTGCACGGTCGTGCGCACCTCGTAGTCGAGCGGCCGGCCGGAGCCGGCACGCAGCGCATTCGCGGCCAGCACGAGCTCGAGCGACCGCCAGGCGTTCTGCGCGCTGCCGCTGCGTGCGGTCAAGCCGTCGTACGAGGCATCCGTCGTCTTGATATCGAGGCCGACCCAGTCGACGAGCGGCAGCACGCGGGCGAGCGCGGTGGGATACGCGCCGCCCGTGTGCAACCCGATCTCGAAGCCGAGCGCACGCGCCGCCGCCATCGCGGCCGGCAGCGCGTGCTGCATCGTCGGCTCACCGCCGGAGAAGACCACGGCGTCGAGCAGGCCGACCCGCGCCCGCAGGAACGTGTCGACCTCCGCCCACGCCATCGCGCTCTCTGCCCGCGGATCGATGAGCGCGGGGTTGTGGCAGTAGAAGCAATCCCACGGGCACCCCTGCAGGAACACCGTCGCCGCGAGATGGTCGGGCCAATCGACGGTCGACAGCCGCGACATCCCGGCGATGCGAAGGTCTTCTGCCCTGACGATGCGCTCGGCCATGATTCAGACGCTCAGCGCCGGCTCGGTGCTCGGCGCAGGCTGGGACGGCGCCCCGTTCTTGGCCTGGGCGAAGTAGAGGCGTTCGGCGGCCTCGCCCTTCTTGCCGATGTTGAACGAGGAGATGGGGCGGAAGTACCCCATGACGCGGGTCCACACCTCGCAGTCGGCGCCGCAGTCGGGGCAGGCGAAGTGCTCGCCCGAGCGGTACCCGTGCGCCGGGCAGATCGAGAAGGTCGGCGTGATCGTGATGTACGGCAGCCGGAACTGCTCGAGTGCACGTCGCACGAGGGTGCGGCACGCGACCGACGACGTCACGGCCTCGCCCATGTAGAGGTGCAGCACGGTGCCGCCCGTGTACTTCTTCTGCAGCTCCTCCTGCATCGCCATCGCCTCGAACGCGTCGTCGGTGTAGCCGACGGGCAGTTGCGACGAGTTCGTGTAGTAGGGGTTCAAGTCGGTGCCGGCGTGCAGGATGCCGTCGTCGCCGAACCTGGCGATGTCCTCCTTGGCGAACCGGTAGGTCGCGCCCTCGGCCGGGCTCGCCTCGAGGTTGTACATGTTGCCGGTCGCCTCTTGGAACTCGACCATGCGCGACCGCACGTGGTCGAGCAGTCGGTTGACCATGGCCATTCCGGTGTCGGTCGTGAGGTCGTCGGAGTCGCGCGTGAAGTTGCGCACGTACTCGTTGAGGCCGTTGACGCCGATCGTCGAGAAGTGGTTCTGCAACGAGCCGAGGTAGCGCTTGGTGTACGGGAACAGGCCGCCCTCGATGTGCTCGTCGATCACCGTGCGCTTGGCCTCGAGGGTGTCGCGCGCGATCTCGAGCAGTTCGTCGAGGCGTACCAGCACGGCGGCCTCGTCGCCGGAGTGCACGAATCCGAGCCGTGCGCAGTTGACGGTGACGACGCCGAGGGAGCCGGTCTGCTCCGCCGAGCCGAACAGGCCGTTGCCGCGCTTGAGCAGTTCGGTGAGGTCGAGCTGCAGACGACAGCACATCGAGCGGATCATGTGCGGGTCGAGGTCGGAGTTGACGAAGTTCTGGAAGTAGGGCAGCCCGTACTTCGCCGTCATCGCGAACAGGGCGTCGACCGCCGGGTCATCCCAGTCGAAGTCCTTCGTGATGTTGTAGGTCGGGATCGGGAAGGTGAACGCGCGCCCGTCGGCATCGCCCTGGCTCATGACCTCGATGAACGCCCGGTTGATGACCGCCCGTTCTTCGGCGAGATCGCCGTAGGTGAAGTCGCACACCTCGCCGCCGATGAGGGGGTGCTGCTCGGCGAGATCGTCGGGGCACGTCCAGTCGAAGGTGAGGTTCGTGAACGGGGTCTGCGTGCCCCAGCGTGAGGGCACGTTGAGGTTGAACACGAACTCCTGCAACAACTGGCGCACGTCGTCGTACAAGAGCGAGTCGAGACGCACGAACGGAGCGAGGTAGGTGTCGAACGAGCTGAACGCCTGCGCACCGGCCCACTCGTTCTGCAGCGTGCCCAGGAAGTTGACCATCTGGCCGAGCGCGCTCGAGAGGTGCTTCGGGGGCGTCGACGAGATCTTGCCGGGGGCGCCGTTGAAGCCCTGCTCGAGCAGCATGCGCAGCGACCAGCCCGCGCAGTACCCGGCGAACATGTCGAGGTCGTGGATGTGGAGGTCGCCCTCGCGGTGGGCGACACCCGCCTCGGGTGCGTAGACCTCGTCGAGCCAGTAGTTCGCGATGAGCTTGCCCGAGGTGTTGAGGATGAGGCCGCCCAGGGAATAGCCCTGGTTGGCGTTCGCATTCACGCGCCAGTCGTCTCGCGACAGGTACTCGTCGATCGTCGCTCCGACGGCGACGGAACGTGGGGAATCGGTGGTTGCGGGCGTGGTCATGGTGCTTTCCTCCGAGCATTCGGTACGGATGTCGCGCTGTCGCGGCATGTGTTGCGGTCACTATATGTAGTGGCTCAACTCATGGTGGCAACTACATGTTGTGTTCGAAGTCGCGCCACGCCGTGAAAAAGATTGGGACCCGGCGCCGGCCGCAGGTTCTCGCGGGTGTGGTCGGGATGCGGGTTGCGGGTGCCGTCGGCGTGTCGTCGGCGTGTCGCGCGAGGGGTGGATGCCGCGTGGTGAGCGAGGGCTCGTATTGGGCCCTGTGTCACGAGCACCCCTTCGGATGCCGCTATGATGGTCAAGTTGTCTTCGGAGAAATCCGGTGGCATCGGGCTGTGGCGCAGCTTGGTAGCGCACCTGACTGGGGGTCAGGGGGTCGCAGGTTCAAATCCTGTCAGCCCGACCAGAAAGTCCCGGAAACCTAAGGGTTTCCGGGACTTTTGAGGTTAAGAGATTTGATCCTCCCATCGAAAACCCATCACTTTCACTTCTGCAGCACCCCTGATCCGGTCTTCTCGTCCGAGACAGCCGTGTCGTCACCGGTCGGTTCCGATCGCTCAGGAGCGCAATGCGCACCTGACCGGTATGAACACGCACGAGGATCTGCCGATCAGTTCCGCGACGGTACCCACCGACGCGTTCGGGCTCGAGCCGCTGTTGGACATCTCCGAGTTGGCCGCCTATTTGGGTGTGCCCGTTTCGACGCTCTACGACTGGCGCACTCGCAGCAAAGGGCCGGCCGCGTACCGTTTCGGCAAACACCTGAAGTTCGCCGCCTCCGACGTGCGCGACTGGGTGGCCGAGCAGCGGGAATCGGCGTAGCCCACACTTCGATGTTCCGAGGGGTGGCGAACTGACATGGGCCGACCACGATTGACCATCGGCAACTTCGGCGATATCACCACGCGGATCTTGCCATCCGGGCGATTCGAAGCCCGCACCCGCTACCGAGACTGGGACGGTCGCTCACGCATCGTGCAGGCCACCGCCGACACAGCCAAGGCCGCCGAGCGAGCACTGAAGGAGAAGCTGGCGGGACGCTCGGAGCTCCAACCCGCATCCAGCTCCGGGCACCTGACGCCGGACAGCCCCTTCGGCGACCTCGTCGCGTACTGGCTGCAGGACCTCGACCTCGAGGGCCGGATCTCGAAGACGACTCGGATCCTGTACGAGCGGAACATGCGCACCCTCGTGCTGCCGGTGTTCGAGCACCTGACCCTGCGTGAGATCGGGGTGGCGCGCTGCGACCGCTTCATCAAGGAACAGGCGAGGATCTCATACAACCGCGCCAAGCAGTCGCGCGTCGTGCTGCGGCTCGCGCTCGAACTCGCGGTACGGCACGAGGTGCTGCCGGCCAACCCGATGCATCACGTCTCCGCGTGCACCGTGAGGGTCGGATGCCCGACGCGCTGACGAGCGTCGAGGTGAACGCGATCCGCGCCGTGATCGCCCGCTGGGAGTCCGGCGTCGACCACATCTCAGGTCCCCGGCCCGATGGACAGCTCGGCGCGATCGTCGAGGTCATGCTCGGCACGTCGGCCCGCATCGGTGAGGTGCTCGCGATCCGCCGGTGCGACATCGATGTCACCGGCCCGACGCCGACGATCCGCATCGCGGGCACGATCATCAGAGGTCATGGCGAGCCGACGTTCCGCCAGGACCATCCGAAGACGGCGAAGTCGCGGCGCATCGTCGCATTGCCGTCGTTCACAGCTGAGGCGGTGCGGCGTCGACTTGCGGTCACCCGCGACTCAGACGCGGAGTCGCTGGTGTTCCACTCGCGCGATGGCACGTAGCTGACCACGGCCAACGTCCGGCGTCAGCTACGCCACGTGCTCGAGCGGGCCGGCATCGGCGGAGTGACACCGCACCTGTTCCGGCGCACGGTCGCGACCGCTGTGAACGACAACGCGAGCGTCGAACTCGCCGCCGAGTTGCTCGGGCACACCGATACGAAGATCACGGTGCAGCACTACATCCAGCGTCGGGAGCAGGTGAACCCGGCGACGGCGGAGCTACTGGAGAGGGCGTTCAGGCGGGATGAAGACTGATCGGGAGCGCAGGACGGTGCCGCACCCGGTGCGGCACCGACTCCCGCGGATACGCCGCCGTCGGATCAGAGTTGACGGTCGGGGCGAATCAGCCCCACCGTGTGATCAGGGCTTTTCTCCTTGAGGCCGAATCGCGCCCGTAACCCGTGTGCGCGTCACCCGAGCTGTACAGCCTCGACTTGGACGGCATGGGCGAGGCGCTGTGCGCGGTGTAGACCATTCCCATGACAGGTAGGTGCGCGCCTGCTCCCTCGCGTGCAGCGCTGCGCATCTGTTGCCGCCTCCTCACTACGATCTCTCGTCCCGGTTGAGGATCCCCTTCCGGTGCAAGGTACTCACCCCTGAATCCCGCCAACAGCGACGTGGTGACGCACCTAGTCCATGCTGGAGCAGGATTGGTGGCGGTTATCTCTCGATGCGATTCGCTTCGTACTCGTCGAGCCAGGCGAGAGCGCTGTCTTCGTCTTGGATCAAGCCGTCGTCTTGTGCGTCAAGCGCGGCGGAGAGCAGTGGTGTGAACTCGGGCCCGGGAATGTATCCACGAGCGACGAGGTGCTCGCCGGTAAGGATGCCTTTGCGTGGCGCGTCGCCGACGGTCGTGTTTGCGGCAACGTCCAGCCACCGGTTCGCCGGGCTCGGCTTCGCGGACGGTCCGCGGCCGGCGCAGTCGGCATCGACGACTCGGGCCCAGTCGTGAATGGTCGCACCGGCTCCGTTGGCGTCGAGTCGACGGATCAGCCGGCGTACCTGGGACGGGGTCGGCGGATCGATGCCGATGTGGGACATGTGCTCGCGCACGATCGGGGCGATGCGGGTGATCAGGTGGTGCGGGGCGCCGATGCTGCGGAGGAATGCGGTCGCGGGGGCCACCCCGGCTGCAGCGTGACCCCGGCTGGTGATCCGCCCATCGGTGTTCTGCGTGTGGGTGACCTTTCCGAGGTCGTGCACGAGGGCGCCGAGCACGGCCACCTCACGGTCTGTTCCGGACAGGCAGTCGCGCTCAGCGTTCAGCGCTGCCTGCTCAGCGGCGAGGGTGAGGTGCGTCCATACGTCGCCCTCCGCGTGCCAGCCTGGATCCTGCTCGACGCCGCGGGTGGCGGCCAGTTCCGGGTAGAACTGGATCAGGCCGGTGTCGACGAGTGCGTCCATCGCATTCGTCCAAGCTAGGCCGCGACGCGCGAGCTTGCGCCATTCCTGCCAGACCCGCTCAAGCGACACAGCGTTGCGCAGTCTTCCGCGGCGGGCGATCGAAGCGGTGATGTCGCGACACTCGACGACCGTTTCCGGGGCGAGAACGAACCGGAACCGGCCAGCGAATTGAACCGCGCGAAGCACGCGCAGTGGATCATCCCGGAACGAAGCTGTGGTGTGGCGGAGGATCCCGGCACGGAGGTCGGCTGCCCCGTCGTACGGGTCGATGAGCTCGCCGGTGAGTGGGTCCCAACCCATCGCGTTGATGGTGAAGTCGCGACGACCGAAGGCTTCCTCCACGGAGAGGTTCGGGTCGACATCGATCTCAAACCCGCGAGCGCCCGCGCCGGCAATCGAGTCCCGGCGCGGGAACGAGATGTCGAAGTCCTGACCATCGACCTTGATCGCCAGCACGCCGAACGCCTGGCCGCGGTGATCGACATGGCCGAGGGCCGAGAGTCGGCTCGTGACCTCGGCGACACTCGTGTGTCCATGAACCTCAAGGTCGACGTCCTTGCCCCGACGGTCCAGAAGTGCGTCGCGAACAGAGCCGCCAACCACCAGTGGACGACCGCCGGCCGCGGCGATGGCTTCGACCACTGCGATCGCTGCGGGCGTCAGCGATACGAGGCTGGTGCTGTCCGTCACCACGGTCTCCTGATGTCTCTCGTCACGACACTCAGCGCCTACGAGTTGCTGGCCCCGGCGAACAGCCAAGTGCGCCAGCTTAGAGCACGCCAGGCCCAGCGAATAGTCCGCAGCCACGGTGGTGCCGGTTCGCGCCGCACCGGATTGAAGATCGCTCGGAAGCGCGGGACTTGTCTAGGCGGCGCTACTCTTGCGACGAACCCGCCCAAGGCGCATCTACCCGGTAAGGATGCGTCCTGCCCGCAGTCTGGTGAGGGTGGCCGCCCGTTCGAGCCGGGCCGGGTCCGGGAAGCTCACCGCGCTGCGGGCGCGATCGGGGCTTCCACCAGCGCGGACAGCGTTGGTGCGCTCAGCGATCCGCTCGCGGGCGCCCGTTGACGACCGGCTATCGAGGCAAAGACGTCGTGCATTTGGCTACGGTCAGATCATGACATTCACCGCCTTACACCGTGCGCTCGGACTACCGCCTGGTCCCCTCACCGACGAAATGATCGATCAAGCGATCGAAGTCGGGGTCATGGAGACGGACCAAATCGACTGGAAAGCGGAGCTACCTCCTTTGAAGGCATTGCCGCAGTCGGATTTCCCCAAGGACGTGGCTGCGATGGCGAACAACGGCGGAGGAGTGATCGTCTACGGCGTGACCGAAACTGAACGCGCGGCTAGCGCCCGCGTCGGAATCGATGATTTCGGTGAACAGTACGAACGAGCTCTCCGCTCGGCAGCGGTTACAGCCATCACTCCACCAGTGTTCGGGCTCGGCGTCCACAACGTCGGGACCGCCGGGAATAGGGCAGTCGTCGTCGTGGTACCGGCCAGTGTGGATGGTCCTCATCTCATCTTCAGGCACGAGTACTTCGGTGCCCCGATCCGTAACGACTCCGACACAGTGTGGATGAAAGAACGTCAGATCGAGGCGATGTATCGGGCCCGTTTCGACGAGCGAAGGCACGCGACCGAAACACTCGACAAGCTCTACGCGGAGGCGGTGGCGGGTCGCGACCACGGCGCTCGCGCGTGGCTGGTCGCCGTCGGGCACCCGAGGGTCCCAGGCCGGATGGAGCGCACAACACAGAATGACGCGCGCGAGCTCTTCAAGGCTGCGGAAAAGCTCTGCCTCGAGTATGTCGATCACAGCGCCGTCCACCCGTTGGAAAACGTCGAGCGCCAAGACCTGCGGCCTGGTCTGCGGCGTTGGGTGGCGGCGAACGCCGCTACTGGAGAACGCCAGACCTGGAAGGAGGCGTGGGCGAGCATTCATCACGATGGCTCAGTAGCTATTGCTGCGGCGGTCGGCGGGCACCGGATGAGCAGCGACGGTCACTGGGAGGGCAGACAGATCGAGTCCCGCGCCATCCAAGCAGGAGTCGCCGATTTCATGGCGCTGCTGCGTGCCTCTGCGAGCGCGAGCAACCGTACCGAGTATGAGATTCGGGTGGGCATCGAATGGAGCGGCACGAAGCCGCTCTCGATCATGGCGGCGGACCAATTCGGATTCGCGATAGACGAGGGAACGACTCCGCTCCATCGCTTTACACCAGTCGAAGCGACCATCAGGGCGAATGTCTCAGATCTCGAGTTCCATTGGGCGGTGCACGACCTCGCACGGGACTGCGTAAACCAGGGTGGGGTGTCGCGAGTCGACAAGATCAACCCGCCGGACCGCGAAGGATGACGGAGCTGAATTCAGCCGAAGCCGCTAGGACCTCTATTTGAGATACGGAATCGTCGGGATCAGGCGTCGACACTGTCGAGCGGCGACGCTCACGTCTCGTCACGTGGATCGCCGCGCATGGCTCAGTGAGGGATCGGTCATCGGGCATATCTCGCGATTGCCGCACGCGGGATGCGATCGAATCAGAGATTCAGGCCTGCGTCGCGAGGCGTGAGAGGGCCACCGCGGCAGCGCTCGCCAGTGCCCCGTGGACTCTGGGGG
>NZ_JBSHJY010000042.1:0-27201 GCF_053619715.1 Agromyces sp. NPDC055520
GCGAGCGGTGTATAAACACGTTGTTGGTCGTTTGCCGCGGCATCCGACCCTCTCGATTTCAGGTCTGCGTCGTGCGTCAGACGTTCTGCGTCGGGTGTGCGAGCGCCTTCGCCTTCAGGAGGTCGAACTCCTGCTGGGTGATGCTGCCGGAGTCGAGCAGGGCCTTGGCCTTCGCGATCTCATCGGAGGGGCTCGAGGTGCCTGCCGTCTGACGGATGTACGCGTCGGTGGCCGCCTGCGCCTGGCTGTACTCCTTCTGCGAGCGCTCGGCCATGCCCTTGCCGCGTGCGATCAGGTACACGAGGGCGGTCAGGAACGGCACGAAGATCAGGAAGATGACCCACACCGCCTTCCACCAGCCGTTGAGCTTGTGGTCGCGGAACAGGTCGCCGATGATGGCGAACAGCGCGAACAGATAGGCGATGAACGCGAACGCCCAGAGGAACCACCAGATCAGATCCCAGAAACTGTTCCAGAAACTCATGAATTTGCAGCCTTTCACTGTGTGCGCCCCCCATGAGCGCCGCTGAGGCGAACCTATCGCTTCGCGTGCGCTCGCGTCTATCGCACGTCGCGCGGTAACGTCGCCACAGGGAGGGTGAGCATGGCTGACTGGTGGGCGTCGATCGACCTCGACGACGTGAGCATCGCCGGCATCGTGCTGACCCTGCTCGCGACCTGGATCGTCGCGGTGCTCGCTCCGCCCACGCCCCTGACGCCCCCGGAGGAGATCTGACCATGAGCCTCGCCACGCCGCCCCGCGACCCCGCCGTCACCCCGAAGCGGCTCGTCGTGCTCGCCCTCCCCGCCCTCGCGATCGGCGTGATCTCCGCTCTCGTGCTCTGGGCGCTCAACGGCCTCGCCGGGATGCTCGAGACGGTGCTGTGGGATGCGATCCCGAATGCGCTCGGCGTCGATCCGTCGGGCTGGTGGATCGTGCTCGTGCTCACCCTCACCGGGCTCGCCGTGGGGCTCGTGCTGCGGTTCGTACCGGGTCACGGCGGCCCCGACTCGGCGACGACCGAACTCGTGGAAGAGCCGCAACCGCTCCGCAACCTGCCCAGCGTCATCCTCGTGACCGTGCTCGCGCTCGCCGGGGGCGTGAGCCTCGGCCCCGAGAACCCGATCATCGCCGTGAACACCGCACTCATGGTCGCCGCGGTCGCGCGGCTGATGCCGGCGGTGCCCAGAGAGCTCACGGTGATGCTCGCCGCCTCGGCGACGATCGGGGCGCTCTTCGGCACCCCGGTGGCGGCCGCCCTCGTGTTCACGGGCATCGTCGCGGCGCTGAAGTCCGGAGGAGCCCTGTGGGATCGCCTCTTCCTTCCGCTCGCCGCGGCGGGTGCGGGCGCCTTCACCATGCATCTGCTCGGTCAGCCCTCGTTCGCGTTCGACATCCCCGTCTACGGGACCCCGCAGGCGCTCGACGCGCTCACCGGCGCCGTCGTCGCGGTCGGCGCAGCGGTCATCGGACTCGCGATGCTCGCCGCGTTCCCGATCGTCTATCGGGCCATGCACTCGCTGCGGCACCCGGTGCTCATCGCCACCACGGGCGGCCTGCTCCTCGGGCTCCTCGGCCTGCTCGGCGGGCCCATCACGATGTTCAAGGGCCTCGACCAGGTCGGCGAATTGCTCCAGGACCCCGACAAGTACGACGCCGGCCAACTCGCCGCCATCGCGGGCATCAAGATCATCGCCCTGCTCGTCGCGGCGAGTTCGCTGTTCCGTGGCGGCCGGGTCTTCCCTGCGACCTTCATCGGGGTGGCGCTCGGCATGCTCGGCAACGCGCTGATCCCGTCGTTGCCTCTCGCTCTCGCCGTCGGCTGCGCCGTCGTCGGGGTGCTCCTCGTCGTGACCCGCGACGGATGGATCTCGATCTTCGTCGCCGTCGCGATCACCGGCGACGTCACGATCCTGCCGATGCTGTGCATCATCGTGCTGCCCGCCTGGCTCCTCGTGACCGGGGCGCCCGAGTTCCGGATCGCGAAGCCGAAGCGCACCGAAGCGCCTGCCGAACGAGGGGGAGCGTAAGTGCAGAAACCACTGGCGGGACTCACCCGCAAGAACGCGGTCCGTGAACTGACCGCGGGCGTCACACTCCTGGCGATCGCGATCCCGCTGAACATCGGCTACGCGCAGATCGCCGGCCTGCCGCCGACCGCGGGCCTGTACGCCCTCATCGTGCCGACCGTCATCTACGCGCTCGTCGTCTCCTCGCGCCAGCTGGTCGTGTCGCCGGATGCCGCGGCCGCCGCCCTCGTCGCGTCATCCCTCGGCGGCCTCGCCACGGCGGGCAGTGCCGACTACTCGACGCTCGCGCTCGCGCAGGCGATCATCTGCGGCATCCTCTTCGTGCTCATGTCGGTGTTCAAGCTGGGCTTCATCGCGAACTTCCTCTCGAAGCCGATCCTCGTCGGCTTCGTCGGCGGTCTCGCGCTCGACATCCTCGTGAGCCAGATCGCGAAGATGCTCGGCGTGAAGATCGACTCGGGCGGCGAGTTCGTCGACAAGGTCGTCGGGCTCGTCTCCGGCATCGGCACGGCGAACATGTGGTCGCTCGCCATCGCGGCGACGTCGGTGACGGTGCTCATCGTCGGTCAGCGGTTCCTGGGGCTCGTGCCGTGGGCGCTCATCGTGCTCATCGTCGCGACGATCACGGTCGTGCTCGCCGACCTCGACGACGCCGGGGTCGACGTGCTCGGCGAGGTGCCCGCCGGCCCGCCGGCGCTCACCTGGCCGGTCATCGACTGGTCGATGTGGCTCATGCTCGTGCCCTCGGCGATCGCCCTCACGATGGTGACGACGGCCGAGGGGCTGCTCGTCTCGCGCGCCTACGGCGAGCGGCGCAACTACCCGACCCGACCGAACCGCGACCTCTTCGCCTTCGGCCTCGGCAACATCGCGGCCGGAGCGAGCGGCAGCTTCTCGATGGGGTCGTCGACCTCGCGCACCGCGGCGATGGACCAGGCGGGCTCCCGCACCCAGTTGCCCTCGCTCGTGCTCGCGGCCGGCACCCTCCTGCTCCTGCTGTTCGGCACGGCCCTGCTCGCCGACATCCCCTCACCCGCGATCGGAGCGATCGTCGGCGTCGCGATCCTGCCGCTGCTCGGCATCACGGACTTCCGCATGCTGTGGCGCGTCGACCGCTTCGAGTTCGCGATCGCCGCCGCGTGCTTCCTCGTGACACTCTTCGTGGGTTCGA
This sequence comes from Agromyces sp. NPDC055520, assembly GCF_053619715.1. Lineage (NCBI taxonomy): Bacteria > Bacillati > Actinomycetota > Actinomycetes > Micrococcales > Microbacteriaceae > Agromyces > Agromyces sp. NPDC055520. The sequence goes on from NZ_JBSHJY010000042.1 coordinate 3,203, forward strand.
TCCCCGGCATCCTGGTCGCGTTCGTGCTCGCCCTCGTCAACCTCGCCAAGCGTGCGGCGAACCCGCCGATCGACGTACTCGCGGCCGGCGACTCGCCCGCCGAGTCCCTGCTCGGTGAAGCGCCGACGGGCACCATGACGGCGCCGGGCGTGATCGTCGTGCGCCTCGCTGCGCCGCTCTTCTTCGCGAACGGTGCGGTCTTCGAAGACGCGGTGAAGAAGGCCGTGAAGGCCGTGCCCGAGGGTTCGGTGCGCCACTTCGTCATCGACATGGAGGCCGTCACCGACGTCGATGTCACCGGTGCCGAGGGGTTCACCGCGCTCGCCGAGTGGCTCGACGCGCGCGGCATCGAACTCGGCTTCAGCCGAGTGCGGCCCGATGCACGGGCGCGACTGACCCATCTCGGCCTGCTCGGCGACCGCCGTATCTTCGACACCAACCGCGCTGCGATCGCCGCGCTCTCCGACGCACAGCAGTAGACGCACCGCAGCACGAGACGACGGCGGCACGGCCGCCAGACAGGAGTACACACATGGGCGAGGTCATCGGAGGCATCCTGCCGCTCGCGGTCGGCATCGCGATCAGCCCGATCCCGATCATCGCGGCGATCCTCATGCTGCTCTCGCCGAAGGCGAAGGGCACCAGCGTCGGCTTCCTGATCGGCTGGGTGCTCGGCATCGTCGTCGCGGTCGTTCTCTTCACGCTGCTCGCCTCGATCATCCCCGAGCAGAACCCCGATGCCGCCAAGCCGATCGCCGGCGTCATCAAGATCATCCTCGGCGCCGGTCTGCTGCTGCTCGCGGTGAAGCAATGGCGCAGTCGCCCGAAGCCGGGTGAGGAACCGGCGCTGCCGAAGTGGATGTCGGCGATCGACCAGCTGACGGCGGCGAAGGGTCTCGGCCTCGGCTTCCTGCTCTCGGCGGTCAACCCGAAGAACCTGCTCATGGCCGCGGGCGCCGGCGTGATCATCGGCACGGGCGGCCTGAGCGGCGGCGAGATCACGCTCGTCGTCGTGATCTTCACGCTCATCGCCGCGTGCTCGGTCGCGATCCCCGTGATCGCCTACCTGCTGGCGTCGAAGAAGATGGCGGCGCCGCTCGAGTCGCTTCGCGGCTGGCTCGTGCACAACAACGCGACCGTGATGGCGGTGCTGCTGCTCGTCATCGGCGTCGTCATGATCGGCAAGGGCATCGGGAACTTCTGATGACGGATGTCGCGGGCTCCCGTGTTCGGCGGGATCGGGGTTCACGGGGCGCCGGCCTCGCATACGGCACGAGGGTGCTGATCACGCTCGCCGCGGCCGTCGTGGTGTTCGTCGGGGTGTGGTTCGCCCGCGACATCCTCGCCCCGGCCGCGGTGGCCGCGGTCGTCGTGATCATCGCCCATCCGGTGCGCCGCCCACTCGAGCGCCGCGGCTGGCCGAGCTGGCTCGCGACGACCGCGGTGATCGTCGTCGCGTACCTGATCCTCGCCGTGCTCGGAACGCTGCTCGTCGTGGCATCCGCGCAGTTCATCGGCATGCTGCCCGACTACGCGGCTCAGCTGACCGAGACCGTCAAGGCGGTCTACGACTGGCTCACCTCGCTCGGCTTCACGAGCCAGGCGGCGTCGTCGGCGGCTGCGGCGATCGATCCGAAGACGCTCTTCACCTTCGCCGCGGGGGTCGCCGACGCCGTGCTCGGAGCCGCGACCGCGTTCTTCTTCGTGCTGGCCTACGTCATCTTCATGGCGGCCGATGCCTCGAGCCTCAGTCGAAGCGACCGGGTCTTCGCCACCGCAGCCGCCGACATGATCGGCAGCCGCTACTTCTCCGGCGTGCGCCGCTACTACGTCGTGAACGCGAGCTTCGGTCTCGTCGTCGCCGTGCTCGACGGCCTGTTCCTCTGGTGGGTCGGCGTGCCGGTGCCGATCGTCTGGGCGATCCTCGCGTTCGTCACGAACTTCATCCCGAACATCGGTTTCGTGATCGGCCTCATTCCGCCGGCGGTGCTCGCCCTCGTGGTCGGCGGGTGGCCGCTCGCCCTCGCCGTGGTCGCCGCGTACTGCGTCATCAACGTCGTGCTGCAGGTGCTCGTGCAGCCGAAGTTCGTGAGCGACGCGGTGGGGCTCAGCCTCACGCTCACCTTCTTCTCGGTCGTGTTCTGGACGCTCGTGATCGGCCCGATCGGGGCGATCCTCTGCATCCCGCTGACGCTGCTCGTGCGTGCGCTGCTGCTCGAACCCGACCGTGGGGCCCGGCCGCTTCGACGGCTCTCGGGCGACCCGCAGGCGCGCTGATCCGGTCGTTCGCCGGGGATTCACCGTGGACTCTGGCGCACGAGGGCGATGCGCGCGTATTCTGCAACCACGTGAGATTGGGGAGATCATGGCGGAGTTCGAATACGGCCCGGTGGAGCTGTATCTGGTGGGGTTCGAGGGCGACAGGCCCGACGCAGGCACGCTCGAGGCGATCGGCGAACTGGTCGAGGGCGGTGAGATCCGGCTGCTCGACTTCCTCGTGATCTCGCGCGAACCCGACGGCTCGGTGCTGATCACCGAGTTCGAGCAGGTGAGCGACGAGTACGGGTTCGGCTCCGTCGAGCTCGAGGCGATCGGCCTCGTCGCCGAAGAAGACGCCCAGGAACTCGCACAGGGGATCCCCCCGGGCACCTCGGGCGCGCTGCTCGCGGTCGAACTCGTGTGGGCCAAGCGCCTCGCGTCGAAGTTCGCCCAGTCGGGCGGCATCGTGCTGCAGACCGAGCGCATTCCCGCGCCGGTCGTGAACGCCGCGCTCGCCGAAGCAGAAGCAGAAGAGGAGTAGGAACATGCCGTTCAGGAGAATGGGACGCCCCGGGCTGATCGGCATGGCCGCTCGCACGGCCGTCGTCGCCGGCACCGCCACCGCCGTCAGCGGCGGCATGCAGCGTCGCCAGCAGGAGAAGGCGCAGGGCCAGTACGAGCAGCAGCAGTACGAAGCCCAGCAGCAGCAGGCGCAGATCGACGCTGCGGCGCAGCAGGCCGTGGCGCAGCAACAGGCGGCAGCGGCTGCTGCGGCGCCTCCTGCGGCAGCTCCGGCCGCGCCGGCCGCGCCGGCCGGCGGAGTCGACCTCGTCGGCGAGCTGCAGAAGCTCGCCGCGCTCCAAGAGCAGGGCATCCTCTCGCCCGAGGAGTTCGCGGCGGCCAAGGCGAAGCTGCTCGGCTGATCGGGTGAGCCGACACGCGAACGGGGTCAGCCTGCGAGCCTCCTGCGACTCCTGTCACCGGCTCGGCATGCCTGCCTACACTGAGGCATGACCGTCACCCTGAGGGGCGTCTCGACCGTCGTTCCGCCGACCGTGCTCGTGCAAGACGAAGTGCGCGACGTGTTCGCCGGGCAGCCGGGGCTGGGCCGCCTCGCGCAACGCATCGTCGCGACCTCGTTCAACGTGTCGGGCATCGAGACGCGCTACACCGTGCTCGATGAGTTGAGCCGCGACGCGCATCCCGACGTGCCCGTCTTCTTCGACATCGAGTCGGGCGAGCTGCTGCTGCCGGGCACGAAGGCGCGCAACGAGCTCTACGCCGAGCACGCGACGAAGCTCTACGTCGAGGCGGGCAGGCGCGCCATCGAGGCGACGCCGGGCATCGAGGCATCCGATGTCACGCATGTCATCACGGTCTCGTGCACGGGCTTCTACGCGCCCGGCCCCGACTTCATGATCGCCCGCGAGCTCGGGCTCGACCCCGGGGTCGAGCGCTACCACCTGGGATTCATGGGCTGCTACGCGTCGATTCCGGCGCTGCGCATCGCAACGCAATTGGCCAGAGCGGATGCCGCGGCGGTCGTGCTCGTCGTCAGCGTCGAGCTCTGCACGCTGCACCTGCGCACCTCGAACGACCCTGACACGATCGTCGCGTCGTCGCTCTTCGCCGACGGCGCCGGCTCGGGCATCGTCACCGCGCGACCGCTCGAACCGGGGGAGCGGGCTTTCGACCTCGACCGTTTCGCGACCCGCATCACACCCGTCGGCGAGGGCGACATGGCGTGGAAGATCGGCGACCACGGTTTCGAGATGGTGCTCTCGAACGCGATCCCCGCGATCATCGACGACCACATCACGGGGGCGCTCGAACCGCTCTTCGCGCACGATGATGCGCTCGCGGCGGCGCTCGCGAGCGACGGGTCGTCGCGCGCGGTCGAGCACTGGGCGATCCACCCCGGCGGTCGCAGCATCCTCGACAAGGTCGAGTCGCGGCTCGGGCTCACCGAGGCGCAGCTCGTGCCGGCGCGCGAGACGCTGCGCGACTACGGCAACATGTCGAGCGCGACGGTGCTGTTCGTGCTGCGCAACATCCTGCACTCGGATGCCGCCGCCGACGGCGACCGGGTCGCCGCGATGGCGTTCGGGCCGGGGCTGACCGTGGAGTCGGCGCTCATGACCGTGCGGGTGTGACGTGCGCACGCCAGGGTTGCCCGTCGCGGGGTCGCCCGCCGACGAGTCGCCCGTTGTGGTGTTCCCCGTTCAGGGGATTCTCGGCGCCACGCCGCTCCCATCCACCCTTGCACGGCGTGTCGCGCCGAATCCCCTGAACGGGGAACACCAGGACGGGCAACAGTGGTGGTGAGGGGGTTGGCGGCGCGGGATGCCGAGGCGAAGGAGCTGATGGACGGGGCCGACGCCGACCCCGTGATGCTCGCGAAGACGTACGAGCGGTTCCGGCTCGTGAACGCCGTGGTGTCGGGGGAGCGCGCCGTGTACCTGCGGTGGATCCGCCCGCGGCTCTCACCGGTCTGGGGCACCCGGCTGCTCGACATCGGGTCGGGCAGCGCGGACCTGCCGAGACGCCTGCTGCGCTGGGCGGCCGAGGACGGCCTGCGGCTCGAGATCACCGCGATCGACCCCGACGCGCGGGCGATGGCGTGGGCGTCGGCTCGGCCGCCGACCCCGGGGCTGACGCTCCGCCGGGCGATGAGCGGCGACCTCGTCGACGAGGGCGAGCACTTCGACCTCGTGGTCTCGAACCACGTGCTGCACCACCTCGACGGCCGCGAGTTCGGTGCGCTGCTGCGCGACAGCGAGCTGCTGCTCGGCCCCGGCGGGCTCGCCGTGCACGGCGACATCGAGCGCACGCGTCTCGGCTACGCGGGCTTCTGGCTCGGCACGCTGCCGTTCGCGCGCAATCTGCTCGCGGGCTCGTACATCAGACCCGACGGGCTGACCTCGATCCGCCGCAGTCACACGGCCGCCGAACTCGCGCGGGTGCTGCCCGAAGGTTGGGCGGTGCGGCGCGCGTTCCCGTCGCGACTCGAACTCGTCTGGGGAGCGGATGGCTGAGGCATCCGCTGCCCGCACGCGCTCCGACCCGCACGACGCGATGCACGACGTCGTCATCGTCGGCGGCGGACCCGTCGGGCTGCTGCTCGCGTGCCTGCTCGCACAGCGCGGCCGCGACGTCGCGGTGCTCGAGCGCCGCACCGAGCGGTCGGGCCGATCGCGGGCGATCGGCATCCACCCGCCCGGGCTGCGCGCACTCGGCCGGGTCGGGCTCGAAGCCGAGGTGCGGGGTTCCGGCGTCGAGATCCGCGACGGCCGCGTCACGTGCGAGGGCCGGGTGCTCGGGTCGATGTCGTTCGCGAAGGCGGGGTCGGTGTGGTCGCTGCCGCAGCTCGAGACCGAGGCGATGCTCGAGCGCCGACTCGCCGACCTCGCGCAGGGCGCGCTTCGGGCCGGGGTCGAGGTGCGCGGGCTCCGCGACCTCGGCACGCACGTCGAGGTCTCGGGAGACCGGGACGGCGCGCCGGTCGCGCTGCTCGCACGCTACGTGATCGGGGCCGACGGCGTGCGCAGCGGCATCCGGAACCTCGTCGGCCTCGGCTGGGCCCCGAGGCCGGGTCGTGCGCACTACGTGATGGGCGACACCCGCGACGACACCGGGGAGCCGGCGACGGCGCTGCTGCACTTCGAGCCGGCAGGCGTCGTCGAGTCGTTCCCCCTGCCCGGCGGGCGACGCCGGTGGGTCGCGTGGGTGCGCCGGCCGCCGCGTGAGGCCGGCCCAGGGCAGTTGGCCACGATCGTCGCCTCGCGCGTCGACGGCCGCTTCGACGTCGAGGCCGCCGCCGAACCGAGCGTGTTCGAGGCGCGGCAGCACCTGGCCGAGCGGATGCATCGTGGCCGCGTTGCCCTCGTCGGCGACGCCGCGCACGAGATCAGTCCCATCGGCGGGCAGGGCATGAACCTCGGATGGCTCGACGCGCTGCTGCTCGATCGCGAGCTCGAGCATGCGATCGAATCGGGTGCGCCCGACGACGCATTCGAGCGCTACGACCGTGCGCGGCGGGCATCGGCGGCGCGCGCCATCAGGCAGGCGGCGTTCAACATGCGCATGGGTGCGCCGGCCGCCGGCGTGCGACTGCGCGCGCGCAATGCGGCCGTGCGAGCCCTCGCGGTGCCGCCCTTCCGGGCGGTGCTCGCGAGGGCGTTCACGATGCGCTGGCTGTAGGCGTTGTCGCCGTGTCGTGGCCGTGTCGTCGCCGATCGCCCGACAGCGCGCTGGGGCTCAGAGGGCGATGCGGGTGAGCCGGAACACCGGGATCAGGCGATCGGTCTTCACCTGGTAGTCGGCGTAGGGCGGGTAGGCCTCGACGGCTCGCGCCCACCAGACCGCGCGCTCCTCGCCGTCGAGCTCGCGGGCCTCGTAGTCGTGCTTCTCAGCGCCGTCCTGCAGTTCGACGTGCGGGTGCTTCTTCACGTTCCAGTACCAGACCGGATGCCTCGGCGCCCCGCCGAGCGAGGCGACGATCGCATACTCGCCGTCGTGCTCGACGCGCATCAGGGCGGTCTTGCGGAGCTTGCCGGACTTCGCACCGACCGTGGTGAGCACGATGATCGGCATGCCCCGCAGAGTGTTCGACGTCTCGCCGTTCGACGCCTCGAACGCCTCGGCCTGCTTGCGCGCCCACGCCGATGTGCCCGGCTCGTACTCGCCTTCCAACGGCATGCGTCCTCCTCGTTGTCTCCTCCGACGATAACTCCGTGCTGTCGCCGGCCATTCCGGTGGCCATGAATCGTGTCGCCCGGGCACGCCGACTCAGCGGTCGAGCGCGCGGATCGCGAGCCACGCGGCAGTGCGATCGTCGGGGTTGCCCATCGAGAGACCGGTGAGCTCCTCGATGCGGTGGATGCGGTTCGTGAGCGTCTGCCGGTGCACGCCCAGCTGCTCGGCGGCCACGCCCCATGAGCCGTGCTCGGCGAGATAGACGCGCAGCGTGCGGGTGAGTTCGCCGTGCAGTCCGTCGTCACCGCGCAGGGGATCGAGCACCTCGGCGAGGTGGGCGGTATCGCCGGCGTCGAGCCGGTCGAGCACGAGGGCGACCGTGGGCAGCGCGCGATAACGCGACACCGTGCGGCCGTCGGTGACGGCGACGTCGAGCGCCTGCCGTGCCTCGGCGGCGGTGCGGGCGAGGGCGTCGGATGCCGCGGGCGAGCCGAGCCCGAGGCGCAGCGGCGTACGGGCGTCGGCCGTGACATCTTCGACCCGGCGCACGAGATCGTCGACGCGGTCGTCGCGGAGGAAGCCGAGCAGATGACCGGGCTCCTCGGTGATGAGGTGCACGCTGCCGAGCTCGTCGAACCAGCGGGTCACGAGGCGTTCGAGGTCGACCGATTTCGATCTCGCGGTGAGCGCAAACCCCGTGAGTGAGCTCTCGTGCACGCCCCACCGGCGCAGCAGTGCGGCCGCAGCGGAGCCGCCCTCGAGCAGGGTGTCGATCATCACCTCGCGCCCGAGCCGCTCGGTCGTCGTGCGGTCGTGCGTGCGCAGGATGAGGTCGAGCAGTGCGGCGGCCTGCGAGGCGAGGTCGCGGCCGCGGCTCATCGCGGCCTCACGCGATGAGATCACGAGGTAGGCGCTCAGGTCTTCGCCCGTGCCGACGGGGTGCACCTGCAGGCCGGGGTGCCGCACGCGCACGGGCCGGCTGAATGCGACCGCCACCGCATCCCGCACGTGCAGCCCGCCCGCGCCTGCGGTCGAGATCACCTGCCCGTGGGGGTCGAGCAGCACCGCCCAGCCGTCGATGCGCCGGGCGAGCTCGGCGACGACCGCGCCGACGCCGCCGCGCCGCGCGACCTGGGTGAGCACCTTCGTGCCCGTGGTCACGAGCCGGTCTTCCGCGGCCTGGTCGGTCGCGAGCAGGGCGACGAGCAACGGGTGCAGCACGGCGTCGGATGCCTCGGCGCCGACGATCGCGGCGCCGCCGGTCGCCTCGACCGCACGTCTGAGAGCGCGGGTCGCGCCGTGGCTGACGAGCACCGCGCCACGCAACGCATCGGAGCGCGGGCCGCCGGTGGTGAGGGCCGACGCGAGGTGTTCGGCGCCCGCGACGACGAGGGTCGCGAAGCCGGGGTGGCCGACGACGCTGAACTCCTCGAGCCGGAGCGCTGAGTCGACCGGCGTCGCGGGCCCGACGCCGTCGCCGATGAGCTCGCCGCCGAGCACGCGGGCGATCGAGAGCACGTCACGGGCCATGCCATCGAGTGTACGTAATGCCGAGGCATCCGCTCATCATTCGACATTCTTCACAGTGACTCGGAGGGCCCGGCCTGCCTAGCATCGGGCGTACCCCAGCACTGATCCAAGGGAGCATCATGAAAGCCATCGTCTTCCGCGCACCGGAGACGCCGATCGAGGTCGCCGATGTCGAGCTCGCGGCCCCCAAGGCCGGCGAGGTTCGCGTCAAGATCGCGGCCGCGGGCGTCTGCCACTCCGACCTGCACGTGAAGCGAGGGGAGTGGGACGCCCCGGCACCGCTCGTCATGGGTCATGAGGGGTCGGGCGTGGTCGTCGAGCTCGGCGACGGCGTCACGTCGCTCGCCGTCGGCGACCACGTGGTGCTCTCGTGGGTGCCGCCGTGCGGCGAGTGCCGCTACTGCCGCTCGGGTCACGAGGCCCGCTGCCAGAAGGTCGCCACGGTCGTCGCGCCGAAGGGCGTACTCTTCGACGGCACCTCGCGGCTCTCGCAGGGCGAGGAGTCGCTGCACCACTACCTCGGCGTCTCGTCGTTCGCCGAAGAGGTCGTCGTACCGGCATCCGGCGCCGTGAAGGTGCGCGACGACGCCCCCCTCGACGTCGTCGCCGTCGTCGGCTGCGCCGTCGCGACCGGCGTCGGCGCGGTGCTCAACACCGCGGCCGTCGAGCCCGGTTCGACCGTCGTCGTGATCGGATGCGGCGGGGTCGGCCTGAACGTCGTGCAGGGTGCCCGCCTCGCGGGCGCCGAGCGCATCGTCGCCGTCGACGTGCGCGCCGACAAGACCGCGCTCGCCGTGCAGTTCGGCGCCACCGACCAGATCGACGCGTCGCAGGTCGACGCGGTCGAGGCGCTCTTCGCGCTCATCCCCGACGGCGTCGACTACGCGTTCGACGCGATCGGGCGCACGTCGACCACCGAGCAGGCGATCCGCATGCTCGGCCTCGGCGGCGCCGCCGTGATCGTCGGGCTGCCGCCGACCGGTGCGAAGGCCTCGTTCGAGCCGCTCGTGCTCGCCGAGGCCGACCAGCGCATCCTCGGCTCGAACTACGGCTCGGTGCGCCCCTCCATCGACATCCCCGCGCTCGTCGACCGCTACATGGACGGCCAGCTCAAGCTCGACCCGCTGATCTCGGCGCGCCGCCCGCTCGCCGAGGCCGCCGAGGCATTCGACGACCTCGAATCCGGCGAAGCACTCCGCACGCTCCTCATCCCCTGACCGCTGCAGTACCCGACTCACTGGAGAGTTCCCCATGACCACACCCACCACCGAAGCGCCGGCCGCCCGAGCCGACGCCCCCACCGACGCCGGGCTCCGCCGCGGCGTCATGAGCGGCCCCGAGCTCGCGGCGCAGGCGATCGCCAACATCGCCCCGAGCGCGGTCATCGCGTTCACCGCGGCCGGCATCTTCATCGGCGCCGGCAACGGCACGATGCTCTCGTTCGTGCTCGCGACGATCGTGATCCTCGCCGTCGGCTACTGCGTCGCCGTGTTCGCCAAGAAGCACGCGTCGGCGGGCTCGCTCTACACCTACGTCGCGAAGGGCCTCGGCCCGTTCGGCGCGTACCTTGCGGGCGTCGCCCTGCTCATCGGCTGCTGGGGCATCGCCGCCGGATCACTCGGCGGTTCGGTCTCGTACTTCAACCAGTTCCTGCTGCTCATCGGCGTGCCGTTCGAGGGCGTCGCCGCGCAGATCACGCTCGCGATCGTGCTCGGCGGGCTCGCGACGCTCTTCACGATTCGCGGCATCCGCCTCTCGGCGCGCGTCTCGCTCGTGCTCGAGCTCGTCTCGGTCGCGATCATCCTCGTGCTGCTCGTGCTCGCCCTCGTCTGGGCCGGCCCGAACGCGTGGGACCCGGCGCAGTTCTCGCTCGAGGGCGTGCCGTTCCAGGGCGTCGCCGCGGGCATGGTGCTCGGCATCCTGGGCTTCGTCGGCTTCTCGTCGGCCGACGCCCTCGGCCGTGAGGCGAAGAACCCGTACAAGGCGATCCCCCGCGCGATCATGTGGAGCGCCCTCGGCGTCGGCGTGCTCTACGTCTTCTCGGCGTACACGCAGATCGCGATCCTCGGCGACGACCTCGCCACGGTCGCGAGCCCGCTCGAGGCGATCTCGGCGCAGATCGGCATGCCGGCCTGGTTCGGCCCGGTGCTCACCTTCGGCGTCGGCGCCTCGTTCTTCGCCGTCGTCGTGGCCCCGCTCAACGTCGTCGGCCGCATCATCTACGTGATGGGCAAGGAGGGCGTCGTCGCCGAGCGCTTCGGCCGCACTCACGACCGTCACCTCACGCCGCACCGCGTGCTGCTCGTCGCCGGCCCCGCCGCGATCGTGCTCGACATCGTGCTGCTCGCGATGGGCGTGCACCCGATGGAGATCGTCGTGTGGGTCGACACCTACGGCACCTACGGCTACATGGTCGCCTACGCCCTCGTCGCGATCGCCTGCGTCGTCTACACGCGCCGCGAGCAGATGCGCAACGGCCTCGTCTGGGTGTGCGCCGTCGTCGCCGTCGTCGCCATGGTCTACGTGTTCTTCGCGAATGTGTGGCCGGTGCCGGCGTGGCCGCTGAACGTCATCCCGTACCTGTTCCTCATCACGATGATCGCCGCGCTCGCCTGGTACCTGCACCTCGCCAAGCGTCGCCCCGAGGTTATCGCGAACATCGGCAACACCGAGACCGACGCGCTCGAGGGCGTCGGCTAGGCTCGCCGGCCCGACCCGGGCCTCGTCGCCGCCTCAAGCCCGGCGGCGAGGCTTCGGTGCAGACCCCGCGCCTCCCTGGGCTCCCCATACGCCATCGGGGAGGCGCGGGTCTGTTTCCGCGCATGCCCGGGCCCGCCGGGTGCGGACTCAGGACTGCGGACTCAGGACGCAGGAGTCAGCGGTGCGGGCCCACGACTCAGAGCTGCGGCCGCAGCACTTCGTAGGCCCAGGAGCCGAGCGTCGTCGGCGTGGTGCTCACCACGGACCGCGGCTGCTCGGCCGCGAAGCCGTCGCGCAGCCCGGTGGACATGCCCATCAGCGCGTCGATGAGAGTGTCGGGCAGGCCGACGCCCCGCATCCCGTCGCGCATCGACTGGTCCGGCATCCGCTCGACGCCGAGCGGCCGGCCGGTCGCCTCCGACACGATCTCGGCGACGCGCCGCCACGAGAGGTCCTCAGGCCCGTGCACGGCCTGCACGTGCCGGCCGTTCCACTCCGGCGAGAGCAGCCGGGTGGCGGCGACCTCGGCGATGTCGCGCGGGGCGACCCAGGCCATCGGCTGATCCACGGGAAGGATGATCTGCAGGCTGCCCGACCGCACCTCGTCGAGCTGGAGCTCGAGGTTCGTGAAGAAGTACCCGCAGCGCAGGTGGGTGACGTCGGCTCCGGTGGCATCCAATGCGACCTCGGTGGCGGCGAGCCCGTCGATCTCGCCGGCGCCGTGGCGCTTCTCGGCACCGACGCTGCTCTGGAAGACCACTCGCGCGATGCCGTTGCGCTCGACCGCTCGCACCACGCTCGCCGTGGCGCGGCGGTAGTCGTCGAGCGGGTCGGCGCTCGCCGCGGGCGGGTCCACCCAGTAGAGGGCGTCGACTCCGGATGTCGCTGCGCTCACGGCCTCGGCATCGAACTGGTCGACCGCGATCGCGTCCACCAGCAGTCGGATCCCGGGGTCGAGCCGATCGGGGTCGCGCGCCAGCACGAGGGGGCGCACCCCCGCCCGAACGAGCATGGCGACGACGTGTCGGCCGACATTGCCGGTCGGGGTGGTGACGGCGATTCGCATGTGTTGAGCCCTTTCATCGAGGCGAGAGCCCCAAGGTATCGGCGGTGGCGGACGGGTCGTGTCCGCCATTTCCCGCAGAATGGAGGAGTGGAGAGCGATCCGACCGCCCGCGCCCTGATCCTGCTGTCGGTGCTCCAGACCGGCGCCGACTGGAGTGCGGCCGCGCTCGCCGATCGCCTCGGCATCAGCGCATGAACCGTGCGGAGGGACGTCGATCGGCTCCGCGGGCTGGGCTACGCGATCACTGCGAAGCCCGGGCCGGGGAGCGCGTACCGGCTGGGCGCGGGGGCGACGATTCCGCCGCTGCTCTTCACCGCCGACGAGATCGGGGCGATCGTCGCGGGCCTGCGACTGATCGCGCCGCGTCTGCAGGGCGACGAGAGCGCGCAAGTCGCGCTCGCGAAGCTCGAACGGGTGCTGCCGCCCGGGCTGCGCCGCCGTGCCGACGCGGTCGACCTCGCCACCGAGGTGCTCGAAGAGGACCACGCCGTCGCGGCGAAGGACGTCGGCATCGTCGCCGACGCCGTGGCCGAGGCCGGACGCATCCGCTTCGCCTACCTCGACCGCAACGCGGCCTCGTCTGCGCGACTCGTCGACCCGTACCGCCATGTGCTCAGAGCTGGCCGCTGGTATCTCGTCGGCTTCGATCTCGGCCGCGACGAGTGGCGCACGTTCCGCTTCGACCGCATCTCCGGCGTCGAGCGCGTGCCCGGCACCTATCGGCGGCGGGAGTTCCCGGATGCCTCGATCGGCCGCTGGTTCACCACGGACTTCGGCAGGCTCGGCTGAGAGCGTCGCGCTCAGCGGTTCGCGGGCTCCCAGCCGAGGCTCGGCGCGACGTGTTCGGCGAAGGCCGCGATCATCCGCAGGTTGAATTCGACGCCCAGCTGGCTCGGGATCGTGAGCATGAGCGTGTCGGCCTCGCGGATCGCCGCGTCGCGTTGCAACTGCTCGACGAGCTTGTCGGGCGTGCCGGCGTAGGTCTTGCCGAACGTCGAGCGGATCCCGTCGATGTAGCCGACGCCGTCGCCGTCTTGACGGCCGCCGAAGTAGAGCTCGTCTTCTGCGGTCGTGATCGGGAAGATCGAACGGCTCACCGAGGTGCGCGGCTCGCCGGGGTGGCCGGCCTCGCGCCAGGCCGCACGGAACGTCTGGATCTGCTGCGCCTGCAGCTCGTCGAAGGGTAGGCCCTTGTCTTCGGTGAGCAGGGTCGACGACATGAGGTTCACACCGCGGCGACCGGCCCATTCGGCCGAGTCGCTGTTGCCGGCGCCCCACCAGATGCGCGAGCGCAGCCCGGGCGAGTAGGGCTCGATCCGCTGCAGGCCGTTCGCCGTGCCGGTCGGGCCGCCGCCGCCGAACGGCGACGAGGCATCCGGTTCCGCGATGCCCTGTCCCTCGACGGCCTCGAGGAAGCGATCGAAGTGCTCGCGGGCGATGTCGGCGCCGCGCGGGTCCTGCGAGCCGGTGTAGCCGAACGCTTCGTACCCGCGCGCGACCGTCTCGGGTGATCCACGGCTGACGCCGAGCGCGAGTCGCCCGCCCGAGATGAGGTCGACGGCCGCCGCCTCCTCGGCGAGATGGAGCGGGTTCTCGTAGCGCATGTCGACGACGCCGGTGCCGACCTCGATGTGCGTGGTGCGTGCCGCGATCGCCGCGAGCAGCGGCATCGGCGACGCCTGCTGGCGGGCGAAGTGGTGCACGCGGAAGTACGCGCCGTTCACGCCGAGCTCGTCCATGCCCTGAGCGAGGTCGATCGCCTGCAGCATCGAGTCGGCGGCCGAGAGTTCGCGTCCGCCGCCGAGCGGGCCGTAGTGTCCGAATGAGAGCGTTCCGAAGCGTTGCACGTCAGGTGGAACGACGGGGCGGCGGGGTCTATTCCGGTGCATGGATGTCGCGGGGCCGCTGCTGCTCGGCTGCCCGCCGCATCTCGCTCCAGTCGCGTCGTGCGGCCGAGCCATCCGGGAATGGTCGTGAACGGCTCAGCGCCCCAGACCCTGTCGGAATGACGGCGGATGCCGCAGACTGGCGTGCATGAGCGACCCTCACCTGCTCGGGCCGGGCCTGTTGCCGACCCCGTTCACCGCCGACGAGATCCGCTCGGCGAGCGGCGCGGGCAAGCTCATCCGCATCCTCGTCGAACAGCCCGACGGCGAGCGCTTCGAGCGCATCAACCGCTTCAGCGACTGCGATGCGGACGGGGCGATGCTCGAGCGCTGGCTCGTCGCCGCCGACGGCGGCGTCGAGGGCGAGGTGTCGAGCGGGCGGGTGACCTGGCGCGAGTTGCAGGGCCACGCCGCGTTCCCGGCCGACCGCACGACGGTGGTCGAGGAGACGCTCGAGCTGCCGATCGGCCGGGTCGAGTGCCTGCGCTACGACACGCGCGACGAGGCCGGTGACGGCGACGAGCGCGAAGCGGATGTCGCGGCCGAGACCTTCTGGTTCGCCCGGGCGTTTCCGGGCATGCCGGTGCGATACGAGTCGCCGACCCCGGTCGGTGTCGTGCGCACGACGGTGCTCGCCGTCGAGGTGATGCGATGACCTGACGCCGAGCCTGCGCTGACATGGCGCCCGCCGATCGCTGGCGCGCCACGCGACATCCGTCTAGCGTGAGAGCCGGGGGAATCGGCGCCGCGGCCGAAATATCGGCCGAAACCGGAATACCGCCCCTCTCGCCAAAGTTGAGTTAAGTACACTCAAGTTTTGAACGAAGGGAGAGTCTGTGGCCAACATGCAGGGCGCGCCGAGCACGCAGGAGGAGCAGAAGTCGGCGCTCGAACAGTACGGCGTCAACCTCACCGAGATCGCGAAGGCGGGCAAGCTCGACCCCGTGATCGGGCGTGACGCCGAGATTCGCCGCGTCAGCCAGGTGCTCACGCGGCGCACGAAGAACAACCCGGTGCTCATCGGCGAACCCGGGGTCGGCAAGACCGCCGTCGTCGAGGGCCTCGCCCAGCGCATCGTCGCGGGCGACGTCGCCGAGTCGTTGAAGGGCAAGCAGCTCATCTCGCTCGACATCTCGGCGCTCGTCGCCGGTGCGATGTACCGCGGCCAATTCGAGGAACGGCTGAAGGCCGTGCTCAAAGAGATCGACGAAGCCGAGGGCGAGATCATCACCTTCGTCGACGAGCTGCACCTGCTCATGGGCGCGGGCGGCGGCGAGGGGTCGGTGGCGGCCTCCAACATGCTCAAGCCCATGCTCGCCCGCGGCGAGCTGCGGCTGATCGGTGCGACCACACTCAACGAGTACCGCGAATACATCGAGAAGGATGCCGCGCTCGAACGCCGCTTCCAGCAGGTGTACGTCGGCGAGCCGTCGGTCGAAGACACGGTCGCGATCCTCCGCGGCCTCAAGGGGCGCTACGAAGCGCACCACGGGGTCACGATCTCCGACGCAGCACTCGTGGCGGCGGCATCCCTGTCGAACCGCTATATCTCTGCCCGGCAACTGCCCGACAAGGCGATCGACCTCGTCGACGAGGCCATGTCGCGCCTTAAGATGGAGATCGACTCCAGCCCCGTCGAGATCGACCAGCTGAAGCGCCAGGTCGACCGCATGAAGCTCGAAGAGCTCGCCCTCAAGAAGGAGAAGGACGACGCGTCGAAGGAGCGGCTCGCGAAGCTGCGCGAGACCCTCGCGTCGCTCGAGTCGGAGCTCGCGGTGCTCGAAGCCCGGTGGGCGCGCGAGCGGATGTCGCTGAACCGCGTCGGCGAGCTGAAGAAGCAGCTCGACGACGCCGTCACGCAGCGCGACCGCGCCATGCGCGAGGCCGACTACGCGAAGGCGTCGAAGCTCGAGTACGAGACGATCGCCCGACTGCAGCGCGACCTCGTCGAAGCCGAGCAGGCCGAGCAGGCTCCCGACGAGCCCCGCATGGTCAACGAGCAGGTCACCGAAGAGGACATCGCCCAGGTCATCGCCGCGTGGACGGGCATCCCCGTCGGCCGGTTGCTGCAGGGCGAGACCGAGAAGCTGCTGCACCTCGAGCAAGAGCTCGGCAAGCGCCTCATCGGGCAGAAGCGCGCCGTCGCTGCGGTCGCCGACTCGGTGCGTCGTTCGCGCGCCGGCATCAGCGACCCCAACCGGCCGACCGGGTCGTTTCTCTTCCTCGGCCCGACGGGCGTCGGCAAGACCGAGCTCGCGAAGTCGCTCGCCGACTTCCTCTTCGACGACGAGCACGCCATGGTGCGCATCGACATGTCGGAGTACGGCGAGAAGTTCTCGGTCTCCCGGCTCGTCGGCGCCCCTCCGGGCTACGTCGGCTACGACCAGGGCGGCCAGCTCACCGAGGCGGTGCGGCGTCGGCCGTACTCGGTGGTGCTCTTCGACGAGGTCGAGAAGGCGCACCCCGAGGTCTTCGACGTGCTGCTGCAGGTACTCGACGACGGGCGCCTCACCGACGGTCAGGGCCGCACGGTCGACTTCAGGAACACCATCCTGATCCTCACATCGAACCTCGGCTCGCAGTACTTGATCGATCCCTCGCTCTCGTGGGACGAGAAGGAGGCGGCCGTGCTGCAGACCGTGCGACAGGCGTTCAAGCCCGAGTTCGTGAACCGGCTCGACGACATCGTCGTGTTCTCGGCGCTCAGCGAGGCCGAGCTCGCCGAGATCGTCAACCTCTACATCGACCGGCTGTCTGCGCGGCTGCACGACCGGCGGCTCCAGCTCGGGGTCACTCCCGATGCCAGGGCCTGGCTCGCCGAGCGCGGATACGACCCGCTGTACGGAGCGCGGCCGCTTCGCCGCCTCATGCAGCACGAGATCGACGACCGGCTCGCCCGGGCGCTGCTCACGGGCGAGGTGCGCGACGGCGACACCGTCGTGGTCGGCCTCGCCGACGACGGCGACTCGCTCACGGTGGCACGGGCCGAGGCCTAACCGCTCCTCTGGTGCGGCTCGGGAATGTAGGACGAAAGGCGGTGTGTAGGACCCGCAGGGCGCGGGCTGTCCTACACGCCGCTTTTCGTCCTACAAAGCACCTGGGTGCATGAGTGAGGGAGTGAGGAATGAGTGGGAGGGTGCGCGAGGGGTGCGGGCTGTCACTCGACGGCGACGTCGCTCTCTGGCGCAGGGGCGGGCACGCCGTTGGCGCTCGCCGGAATGCGACGCTCGAGGGCGAGGGCCATCACGCCGATGCCGAGACAGCCGGCGACCATGAGCCCGATGTACCAGGCGCCCAACCCGTGGCTGAGCAGCAGGCCCGCGGCGATCGGGCCGGTGATCGCGCCGCCCTGGAACGCCGCCGCGTTGATCGCGTTGTAGCGGCCTCGGTTGTGGTCTGACGCGAGGTCGTTGTAGATCGCGGGCACCGTCGGCTGCAGCAGGGTCTCGCCGAAGGCGAAGACGCCCATGAACGCGAGCACGCCGATCGCCGCAGCGAGGGAGTCGGGCAGCAGGCCGGCGGCGCCGAGGATGAGCCACGAGCTCGCCCAGACGCCGGCCATGACGAGCATGGCCCGGGTGCGCCGCTTGCCGCTGATCTTCGCGAGCACCGTGAACTGCAGCAGCACGATGACCGCGGTGTTCACGGCGAACGAGAGGCCGATCACGCGTGTCGAGACCTCGGCGACCTGCCGCGCGTAGGCGGGGAAGCCGGCCTCCATCTGGCCGTAGCCGATGAACATGGCGATGAAGGTGAGCAGCGACAACCACAGCACCGCCGGCCGACGGAGGATCTCGCGGTAGCCGCCGGCGGCCGCCGACTCCTCGCTCGGCTCGGCCTGCGTGCGCACGTGGCGCAGCGGCCCGAGCAGCAGCGCCATCGGGATCAGACTCGTGGCCGCGTCGATGAGGAAGATGACGGTGAACGTCTCGGGAGCGTGCACGTTGACGTAGAACCCGCCGATGATGCCGCCCACGCCGATGCCGAGGTTGACGAGCGCGAAGTTCACGCCGAAGTACTGCTGCCGCAGGTCGCCCGAGACCACCGCGGCGATGAGTGCGTTGAACCCGGGCCACGAGACGCCGAAGTTCACGCCGATCAGCACGAGGGCGACCGCCGCGACGGCCGGATGGGTGGCGAATGCCAGCAGGGTGCAGCCCGCGATCATCGAGACGAGGCCGGCGAGCAGCACGCTCCTCGCGCCGAAGCGGTCGATCAGCGTGCCGCCGGGGCCGGTCACGATGAGCCCGACCACGGCGATGAGGCTCATGAGCGCGCCCGACAACCCGAGGTCGAACCCGCGCACTTCGTGCAGGTAGATGATCGTGAACGGCAGGGTCAGCCCGCGGCCGAGCGTCTGGATCGCGACCGTCGACAGCAGCCACCGACCCTCGGTGGGGAGGCCGCTCCAGAAGGTCTTCGCGCTGATCACCTGCACAGTCTGGTCGACGCCGCCGACATCGCACCACCCGCGACGTGCCCGCCCGGCAGCAGTTCGAACCCTGACGCACGGCCGGCGACGGCGCGCACCTGAGCTCACGGCAGCCACGCGCAGCGCTGCGCTACGCGCAGGCGCGCACTCGCGCGTAGGCTCGAAGACATGCTCGCCACCGTCATCCACGCGCCCCGAGACATCCGGGTCGACACCGTCGCCGACCCCGTGATCGCCGCACCCGGCGACGCGATCGTGAAGGTCGTCGCGGCCTGCGTCTGCGGCTCGGACCTCTGGCCGTACCGCGGCATCACGCCCACCGCACGGCCGCATCGCATCGGCCACGAGTTCATCGGCGTGATCGAGGCGGTGGGTGAGGATGTCGCGGCGCTCGCCGTCGGCGACTTCGTGATCGCCCCGTTCTACGTGTGCGACAACACCTGCGTCAACTGCCGCAACGGCGTCTCGACCTCGTGTCTGAACGGCGGCTGGTGGGGCTCGGAAGATCGTTCGGGCCATCTCGCCGACGGCGGGCAGGGCGAGCGCGTGCGGGTGCCCCTCGCCGACGGCACGCTCGTCGTCGTGCCGGGGCCGGTGGGCGATGACGAGGTGCCCGGGCTGCTCACGCTCGCCGACGTCATGGGCACCGGTCATCACGCGGCCGTGTCGGCCGGAGTGTCGGAGGGCGATTCGGTCGCCGTCGTCGGCGACGGCGCGGTGGGTCTCTGCGCGATCATCGCGTCGAAGCGGCTCGGCGCCGCCACGATCATCGCGATGTCGCGGCACCCCGAGCGGCAGGCGCTCGCCCGCAGGTTCGGCGCGACGCACGTCGTCGAGGAGCGCGGCGACGACGGTGTCGCCCGCGTGCGGGAGCTCACGGGCGGCATCGGCGCCGACCGGGTGCTCGAGTGCGTCGGCACGAAGGAGTCGATGGACCAGGCGATCCGTTCCACTCGGCCGGGCGGCATGGTCGGCTACGTGGGCGCACCCAACGGCGGACCGGAGTTGCCGGTGCGGCCGCTCTTCAACCGGAACGTCGGCGTCAACGGCGGCGTCGCACCCGTGCGCGGCTACATCGAGGAGCTGCTGCCCGACGTGCGCTCGGGCGCGATCGAGCCGGGGCTCGTCTTCGACCTCGAGCTGCCGCTCGCCGAAGCCGCCGAGGCCTACGCCGCGATGGACGAGCGGCGCGCGACGAAGGTGCTGCTGCGGCCCTGAGGTCGGTACGCCGAGCCTCGCCGGCAGCCGGCCGTCAGGCGTCGATGTCGTCGAGCCTGGCGATGACGACGCTCCGACGTTGCATCGGGTGAGTGCTGTCAGGCGTCGATGTCGTCGAGCCTGGCGATGACGACCTCGAGCAGGCGGGCGAGCTCGGCGCGTTCGGTGTCGCCGAGGTCTTGCAGCACGTCGGACTCGACGACGTCGGAGTCGCGGATCGCCTGACTGAACAGGCCCCACCCCTCGTCGGTGAGGCTCACGAGAATCCGGGTGCGGTTGTCGGGGTCGGCCGCGCGCTCGACGAGTCCGCGTTCGGCGAGCTTGTCGAGGCGGTGCGTCATCGACGACGGCGCCACGTTCGTGAGTTCTGCGAGTTGGCTCGGGGTGAGGGCCTCGCCGGCTTTCGCGAGCGAGGTGACGACGGCCCATTCGCCCGAGCTCACGTCGAGGTCGGCGAGCTGTCTGGCGTACCACTGGTCGAGCTTCTTCGTGAGGCCCTGCACGGCGGTGATGACCCGCTGCACGGACTCCTCGCCACCTGCGGCGACATAGGTCGCGACGGCGCGGCGGTGCAGCTCTTGCGCTGAGGGTGTGCGTTTGGCCATGCATGCATTCTCGCACGCGAACTTCGGGTGCTAATATTTCGATATCGAATAGTTCGTGTTCGAATCAACGCTTCCCATTCCCGACCTCGTGCGGGCGAGGCATCCGATCACTCGATACCAAGACCCAGAAAGGCGGCGTGCCCGTGCGCGCGAAACTGCTCATCCTCGCATCCAGCATCGGCATGCTCGGCTGGGGCGCAGTGCTGCCGTATCAGTACGCCTACGCGGCCGACACGCGCGGTTGGGGCGCGCTCGTCGCGGCCGCCGCCTCGTCGCTGTTCTCGGTCGGCGCCCTCGTCGCCGCGCCGATCGCGGGACGGCTCGCCGACCGCTTCAACCCCGTGCACGTCGCCGTCGTCGCGCAACTGATCGGCGCCGTGGGTGCCGCCTCGTTGATCTTCGCCGACAGCCCTGCGGTGTTCCTCGCCGGCATGCTCGTGTTCGGTCTCGGGCTCGCGGCCGCGGTGCCGGCCAAGCAGGTGCTCGCACTCGAGTGGTCGTCGACGGGCGACCGGCGCAAGGTCTTCGCGTACAAGTTCACGGGCGAGGCGCTCGGCATGGCCGCCGGCGCGTTCCTCGCCGGGCAGATCATCGACCTCGGCCGGCACGACGGGCTCGACATCGGCTTCGCCATGGCGGCTGCCGGCTTCGTGGTTTCGTCGGCGGTCATCGCCCTCGCGGGCGTCGGCGGCAGGGTCGCCTCGGAATTCACGCCCGAGGCGATCACCGGTGCCGTCGGCGTGGTCGACGGCAGGCGGCCGGGTGCGTTCCGTCTCGTGTTCGCGAATCCCGCGCTGCGCTGGACCTCGGTCGTCATGATCGCGCTCGCCCTCGCGTTCTACGCGCAATTCGAGTCGGGCATGCCGGCCTACGGCATCACCGTGCTCGAGGTCGACCCCGTCGCCGTCGGCACCGCTGCGGCCGTCAACTGCATCGTGATCGTGGCGCTGCAGGTCGTCATCGTGCGACTCACCGCGAAGGTCAGCGCGCCCGTGCTGCTCATGGCGGTCGGTGGCATCTGGGTCGCCTCGTGGCTCGTGCTCGCCGGCGCGCAGCTCGCGCCGGGCATCGCATCGGCGATGTTCGTCATGACCTACGGCATCTTCGCCGTGGGCGAGACGATCTACAGCCCCGTGCTGAACCCGCTCATCGCCACGCTCGCGCCGAGGGGCAGGGTCGGCAGCACGCTCGGCGCGATGTCGGCGCTGCAGACGGCGTTCACGGCGGCCGGCCCGCTCGTCGCGGGCGTGCTGCTGGGCGCGGGGCTCGGCGACGTGTTCCTCGGCATCCACCTCGCGCTGAGCGTGCTCGCGGTGTTCGCCGCGTGGCGCCTGAAGCGGGTGATGGCGGCGATGCCGGTGCGGCACGAGCCGCCCACGCGGCCGATCTCGATCGTCGACCCGGTCGACGCGTGAGGATTGGCAGGCGTCAGTGGTGAGCGCGTGAGCGCGTGAGCGCGTGCGTGCGAGTGTGCGCTTGTCCGCGTGAGAGCGTGAGCGTTTGTAGGACGACGGCCGCTCTGTAGGACGCGCGAACGCGCGATCGTCCTACAAAGACCCCGTCGTCCTACATTGCTGCAGGTGCTGCAGGTGCTGCAGGTGCTGCAGGTGCTGCAGGTGCCGCGGTTCTCTTCTTCGGCGAGCGGATGCCCGCTACTCGCCGACCAGCACGAGTTCTGCGAGGGGCTTGCGCAGGCGCGGGGCGCCCTCGCGCTCGCGAAGAGCGTCGGGCAGGGCATCCACATCGCCGAGCACGCCGATCGCGGTGATCGAGACGACCTCGAGCTCGTCGGCGAGGTCGAAGGCGGCGCGGATCTGCTCGGCCTCGAATCCGCCCATCTGGTGGGTGTGCAAGCCCTCGTGCTGCGCCTGCACCGAGAGGTGGGCGACGGCCTGGCCGAGGTCGTAGCGCGCCCAGGGGCGGGGCTTGCCCTCGGCGTCGACCGTCTCGGCGACGTTCGCGATGAGCACGGCGGCCGAGTCGGCCCAGGCCTGGTTGAAGCCGAGCATCGCGTCGTGCAGCTTCGTGAACGCGTCGGTGCCGCGCCGGGCGACGATGAAACGCCAGGGCTGCACATTGTTCGCCGACGGCGCCCAGCGCGCGGCCTCGAGGATCGTGCGGATGACCGCGGCATCGATCTCGGCCGTCGGGTCGTACGCACGCGGGCTGAAGCGCTCGACGAGCGGCGCGATGAGCGGCGCGTCGGTCTCGGCGCGGCGGGAGGTGATATCGGTGATGAGGGTCATGCTGGTGCGGCTTTCACGAGGGGGACAGATGCCGGGGCATCGTCGACCCATGTGGTGCAACGTGCGCCGCGGCATCCACTATTCCATGCGGGCGCATGTTTCCCAGCGCGCGCTCAGCAGCCCCGCGCCCCGCAGGCCCGAGCCCCGCAGGCCCGCGCCCGGCCGGCCCGCGGCCGGGTCGCGCTCAGACTCGCGCGAGCTCCTCGCGGATGCCGACGACGAACGCGTCGATGTCGGCCTCGCTCGTGTCGAAGCCGCACATCCAGCGCACCTCGCCCTTCGCGGCATCCCAGTCGTAGAAGCGGAAGCCGCGCTCGCGCAGCCGGTCGGCGACGCCTGCCGGCAGCGTCGCGAAGACGCCGTTCGACTGGGTCGGCTGCGAGAATCCGAGACCCGGCAGCTCACCCGCGGCGATGCCCGCATCGAGCGCGTCACGCAGGCGCCGTGCCATCGCGTTCGCGTGGCGGGCGCTCTCGATCCAGAGGTCGCCCTCGTAGAGCGCGATGAGCTGCGCCGAGGTGAAGCGCATCTTCGAGGCGAGCTGCATGTTGAGCTTGCGCAGGTATTTCAGACCGACGGATGCCTCGGGGTTCAGCACCACGATGGCCTCGGCGCCGAGCGCGCCGTTCTTGGTGCCGCCGACGCTCAGCACGTCGACGCCGGCGTCGCGAGTGAACGCGCGAAGGGGGAGGTCGAGGGAAGCCGCGGCGTTCGAGAGGCGCGCGCCGTCCATGTGGAGGGTCATGCCGCGCTCGTGCACGTGGTCGGCGATCGCGCGCACCTCGTCGGCCGTGTAGGCTGTGCCGAGCTCGGTGGTCTGCGTGATCGAGACCACGAGCGGCTGCGCGCGGTGCTCGTCGCCCCAGCCCCACGCCTCGCGGTCGATGAGCTCGGTCGTGAGCTTGCCGTCGGGCGCGGCAACCGTGAGCAGCTTCATTCCGCCGACGCGCTCGGGGGCGCCGCCCTCGTCGGCGTTGATGTGGGCGGTGCTCGCCGAGATGACGGCGCCCCAGCGGGGCAGCATCGACTGCAGGCCCGTGACGTTCGCGCCCGTGCCGTTGAAGACGGGGAACGCCTCGACGCCCTCGCCGAAGTGCCGCGCGAAGACCTGCTGCAGGCGCTCGGTGTAGACGTCTTCGCCATAGGCGACCTGGTGGCCGTTGTTGGCGGCGGCGATCGCCGCGAGCACCTCGGGGTGCACACCCGAGTAGTTGTCGGAGGCGAAACCGCGGACGGAGGTGTCGTGGAGCTGTTCAGTCACTGCGCCATTCTCCCACCCTCTCCCACCCTTCACCCGCCTCCCCGTGGCGCCGAACGGGCACTCGTGGTCGCCTTCTGCGAAGAGAGGCGACCATGAGTGCC